>CACXEU010000072.1 GCA_902766735.1 uncultured Lachnospiraceae bacterium | reverse complement strand
TCTTTTGGATTTAAATCATCGGCATCATATTCAACATTAATTTGTTCTCCGTCTTTTGGCTGGACTTTAATTACAGTATTCTCGCCTCTCTGGATACCATATCCGCCACCAATGGCTGCCGTGTCATATTTAAAACATGTATTTTGAGCAATGACCGTTCCTCCATTGATTGTCAAGCTTCCACCATTTCCACCGACTTCATTACCGTCATCATCAAGATCATCTGCGAAACCGCCACCAATAGCACAATAATTCTGCGATGTAATTGCTGTTAGCGTTCCACCATTGACTGTAATATCGCAACCATCTCCTCCTTTTTTCAGGGAAAGGCCACCACCGATTGCGGTTCCTAAAGAACTGTTAACAGTTACATTTCCTCCATTCATGAGGAACGTTCCACCGTTTCCACCTTTTTCATTACCACTTCCGCCGCCAATTCCGGTACCACTTCCTTTACAATTAATGTTAACCGTCCCTCCATTGATTGTCAGATTCGCTCCATCTCCTCCGACTTCCGTATCGTTTGCTCCACCGATTCCTACGCCTTCTTCCGTTTCGATATTAACAACACCGTCATTAATGATAACTGTTCCACCGTCACAGTTTTTTCCATATCCGGTTCCAATTCCGGAACCATATGTCGATGAAGCATTAACGGTTCCACCGTCAATGACTACTTTACAACCATCTACTTCAGCTCCAGAACCAATCGCCGCACCAAGTTTCGAAGACGCATTCACGGTAGCCCCCTGAATGTTTATTTCTGCACTCTTTTCTCCGGATTCACCTAGCCAGCCACCACCAATGGCTGCTGCTGCACCGTCTGTTTCTGCATTGACAGTTCCCTCACCGGCAATGGTTAACTTCGAATCTTTCGCTACATAAATACCAAATCCTACCCCTGCCTGGAAAGAACTTTCTGTGTTTTTCGGAAATACAAATGTTACATCCACATCTTGATTAATTAAAACACACTCAGATGACATATTGATATGAACATCAGAAAATGTAATGGTTCCGGTTGTATCACTATCAATATTAATTCTCTGATTCGTCTCTGTAACGCCCTCTTGCATTGTCACGTTAACCTGACTATCGGAACTTATATATAAATTTCCATCATCTCCATGTACATCTTCAATGTCGCCTGTGACAACATAGTCACCAATCACAATCCTTGTTTCCTCTGCCTGTACCGGAACAACCGGAAGCACCATCGCTGCAGTCAATACCAAAGCCTGTACTCTCTTAAATGTTTTCTTTCTCATCTCTAATCCCTTTCTTTTCATCATGTAATCGTTTTTCATATAAAAAAGCCCATTTTCTTTCGTGGCACAATAAATGCCTTAAGTAGAATTTAGGCTTTCTATCCTGACTTGTTCTCAGTTTTCATATCTCTATTCCCCCTTTATTTTACTGTTAGTCATTGTACCACATTTGTCTGAAAAGTTTCAACATTTTATTAAATTATCCCCTTTATATGATTAAGATACTTCAGAAAAAATGGAGATCTTACGATCTCCACTTCCTATTTCTTCACTTTCACTTGTTTCACCTTTGACCACGCACCCCAGCTCTTTGCTTTTCCTTTCATGCGGTACGCCCGTGCTTTTACATAAAGTACCTTTGCATTCACCAGTTTCTTTCCGGAAACCTTGAAGCTGGTCTTGGAAAAGCACTTTGTAATGGTCTTTGATTTCTTGAACTTCTTATTCGAAGAAACTTTCACCTGGTATCCTTTAACACCTTTGATTTTCTTTAAAGTAATCTTTGCACTTTTGGCTTTCCGATTCTTCTTTACCACTTTTTTCACAACGACTTGTGCCACTTTCTCTGAGACGGTAGCTGTCTGTTTTGCAGTGGTTTCTTCCGGTCGAACTGTAATCGGACTGCTGATAATCTTATTGGTACCTGCCGGAATTGTCACCGGACAATTATTTCCCTTATTGACTTCCCCGGAAAATGTACTCTTAATCCTACTACCATAAATAACATCTCCATACGGACAATTTGCATAAGTTAATCCGTCATATTGGATGCTCTTAGTAGAATTCTTATTTTCATATTTAATCACTGCTCCCGGATTGTTTCCGGAAGTTGTTTGTCCGTCAATACCACATCCAAGCACTGTTGTATTATGAAATACAATGCCCGATGGACTATTGGAAATCTTAATCGCATCATGCTGTGCATTGTAAATGTAAGTATTGGTGAAGGAAAGATGATTGACACTTCCTGAGATATCAATGGCACCTAGCGGACTGTTCCAGGAATCAGAAGCTGTTCCGCAGCGTACCAAGATATTATTTGATATTTCGATTCCCTTGTTATTGGTATATTTATATCCGTCAAAATTCGTGTTTAAGTGAATTCCTGATGCCATAAAGGTGTCTGCAATATAATTATTGTAAATCTTGTGATTGTTTCCTCCATATACGGCAATGGCTCCTGCTCTCCAGATGAAATCAATGGTGTTATAGCAAAATGCATTTCCTGATTCATCTTTAGCACCAAGGTAGTTATTGTTCCACATTGCCAGTCCATCGTCACCATTATTTCGGAT
This sequence comes from uncultured Lachnospiraceae bacterium, assembly GCA_902766735.1. Classification (GTDB taxonomy): domain Bacteria; phylum Bacillota; class Clostridia; order Lachnospirales; family Lachnospiraceae; genus Eubacterium_G. The sequence continues at coordinate 25,254 of CACXEU010000072.1, read as the reverse complement.
GCTACAGTTATATACAGTGGCATTGGAGGTTCCCTGGCAGAAATTTACTCCATCCGCAAAATTATTTCGAACACGACAATTAGCAATCAACAATCCATCGGAATACTCAACCGGGCTGGAATAATCTGCCATCCAGAATCCACATTCAAAATGATCCTCCCAGATGTCATGAATATAGCAGTTCTTCCACACATCCTTGAAACATTTATAGTTCGCATTCTGGTTATATCTGGATCGTAGCTTTGACTGAATATACATATGACAGAACTCCACATTCTCAGCCATATTTCCGGAGATTCCGCCTTTTCCACTTCCGGATTGGGTAAACTGGATATTCGTATACCAGATTCCTGCACCAATAATTTTAATATCTGATGCATTGACATTCCACACCTGACCAATTCTGTAAGTTCCTCGCGGAATATAGACATCTTTTCCGTCTTTCTTTGCCTGAGTGATACATTTGGTAATTGCACCATAATCATCGTACTGATCTGTTCCATCTGCACCATAGTCTGCAATTGAGTATGCATTGGCAGGCTTCTTGATTTCTGCCGGGATTTCTTCGATTTCCAGGAAATCCACTCCATACTCTAAGGTATCCTTTCCATTGTGCTGCACTCGAATCACGTCACCTTTCTTTAATGCAGTACTTAAACGAAAATGCACTTCATCGAAAGCAAAACAGGCTGTGGTTCCAGATACGGGAGCATCCTTTGGACTTCCGGAAGGATTCGAAGCATTTGGTGCTTCAAAGTATTGCCACATATAGTACGAAGTTAGATTGACCGTCTGGACTTTTTTTCCGTTCACATAAACGTCCAATGATCCTTCTCTTCCCATTCCATCACTGCTATCCGGTAAAGTGAAACGCATGGTAACACCTGCTCCTGTTGTGTTTACCTGCCACTGTGCATAAGCATCTCTTTTCGGCAAACGAATGTATGATTGCTCCGAAGCCTGACTTGCAATATTATTTTTAGCAAAATCCGTCGAAATCGCAAGCTTTGCTCCGTTTCCAAGTGTCGCTGCCTTTGAATCATAGCGGGTGTACGGCATTGTTGCTCCAATCTTTGCGGTTTCCGACACTGGTCCCGGTACCTGAGCTCTATCTGCAGCATTCACGCTTGCCTCCCCTGCACTGAATATCACTTCTCCCATTAGTAGTATTGTTGTCGTTATATAGACAATCCCTTTCTTCCAATTCATTTTTCTTCCTTCCTGAAACCACGAATAAGATGGCAGTACACACTGTGAACCACCACCTTATCCTTTCACTTTTTTATTTCTTTGTCATTTTAACTGTCTTAATCTTTGACCAGTCGCCGTATACTTTAACTCCCTTTGCATCTGCTGTAAATGCTCTAACCTTAACAAATAACTTTTTGCACTTCTTTAACTTCTTAGAAGAAACTTTTACGGAAACCTTCTTAACACTCTTTAATGTCTTAACAGCCTTTTTATTTTTCTTAGCATCTTTCTTTGTCTTGTAAACTGCAACTTCATATCCCTTTGCACCGTTTACTTTTTTGAAAGATACTTTTACACTCTTGGCTGATTTTTTCTTTGTTGCTTTCTTTACGACTACCTTTGCAGGCTTCTTAACTTCCTGAGCCTTTGTTGTAGCTGGTGTTTTCTTTGTGGTTGGTTCAACCGGTTTGATTGTGTCATCACCGGAAACTTCTGCTGACTTAGAAAGTCTTGCCATTCCAATTCTGAAATCAAACACCTTCGCTTCTGAACCATATCCGGCATGCATATGAACGGAATTAAATTTTGAAATATCAATTCCTGATTTTTCTAAATCAATTACAACGGTTGTTCCTTTTCCACCATCTAAAGGAATTTCACTTCCATCTGCTGTTACAAAGAACATTTCCTGTCCTTCCGGATTAAACCAATAAGGTCCGGCCTTTTCTACATCATCACCATTCTCATTTACAAAAGAAAATTCAAATCGAATTGATGTGATATCTCCGGCATATGTGAGAATTAAATATTTGTATTCTGCTGTAGGTTCTTTCAATGTTGCAAATCCAAGATACTTATACGCAGCCTTCACTGTTGGGAAATTTTTAATCATGGAACTCTGTCCATTTTCATCACCGTTTAAGATGATATCATCTTCTCTGCCCTGACCTGAAGTTTCAATTTCCTCTTCTGATGTTGATTCATCCACTGATGATTCTTCTACTGCTTTTTCTCCGACTTTTAATTTAACACTCTTAAATTCATAAGTGAATGCTTCTGCTCCACCGGCATGTACATGAACAAATTCTCCTGCTTTAAATAAAACACCAGTTTTTGCTAAATCAATTTCTACTGTTGTTTCTGCTTCTGCATTTAATACAATATCTGAACCGTCTACTGATTTAAATGTTCCCTCAGCATTTTCTGCAAACCATGTAGTTCCTGCTTCCGAACCGAATCGAATTGTACTCAAATCACCTACATATGTAATTTCTAAAATTGTATATTCAGATGTAACTGTATCCGGGATAGCAAATCCACCCTGGTAGGCATATCCTGCCGGGACCTCCTGCGGTCCAACTTTTTCTACGCCATCCTGTGCCAGCTGAAGCAGAATATCTTCTTTCTTTGTTTCTTCCTGAGCATCACCCTTTTTCAATTTCACGCTCTTGAATTCATAGGTAAATGCTTCTGCTCCACCGGCATGTACATGAACAAATTCTCCTGCTTTAAATTGAACACCGCTTTTTACGAGGTCAATGGCTACTGTTGTTTCTGTTTCTGCATTTAACACAATATCCGAACCATCTACTGTTTTAAATGTTCCCTCAGCATTTTCTGCAAACCATGTAGTTCCTGATTCTGATCCAAATCGAATTGTACTCAAATCACCTACATATGTGATTTCCAAAACTGTAAAATCAGAAGTAACTGTGTCCGGGATAGCAAATCCACCCTGATAGGCATATCCGGCCGGAACTTCCTGTGGTCCAACTTTATCTACACCATCCTGTGCCAACTGAAGAGATACTTCTGTTACTTCTTCTGTTACGTCTGTATCTGCTTTTACACTATAACCTGCGAAACCTGCAAATACCATTGATGCAACACAGGTATATGCCACTATTTTATTCATTATTTTTCTCATACTTGAATCCTCTACCTTTCCTCGCTTATTCTTTAATCTTTCTTGAACCAATAAATGCTACGGCTGCCACTGCAATTCCACCTAACGCAATGAAAATCGGATAACTTGATGAACCGGTCTGTGGTGCATCTGTTGCTCCACCTGCAGTACCCGCTGTTCCGGCTGATGAGCCATTGGCACCACTTCCTGCTGTGCTCTTGGAAGCACTGGTGCTTGTTCCGTCATCACCTGATCCGGAATTAGATTTCTTTGTTTTTGTGGAACCTGAATTTCCGCTAGCATTTGGGTCACTTGTCTTAAATCTAGCATCAGTAATGGTAAAAGAACCCTCCTGCATATTCGGATCTAAATAATGAAGATGCATTCCTCTGAATTCTCCAATATCAATCCCGATTGCTGCCAAATCCAAGGTGATTGTTGTTTCCTTACTTGGTGTCAATGGAATCTCACTTCCATCAACTGTCTTGAATACCAAAGTCTGTCCGTCCGGATTAAACCAGTAAGGTCCTTCATTGGAATCATCTTCTCTGTTAAATTCAATTCTTAAGCAACTGATGTCTCCCTTATAGGTAATCTGGAGATATTTATAATCCGACGTTGCTTCCTTTGTTGTCGCAAATCCAAGATATTTGTACTCTGAACCGCTAGCCTTATATTCACCAATCAGGGAACTGGCTCCTCCGTCTCCGTCCAACACAATATCATCTGCTGCAAATGCCATTGTGTGCATGCTAATCGTTAATGCTAATACACCGGCAATGGCTGCCACTTTCTTAAAAATCTTCCTCATTTTCATTTCACTCCTATCCTCTTATTACATTGATTTCCGTCCAAAACCCATACAGGTTTAACGTTCAACGTTTAACGTTAAACTAATGGTATCACGAGGGATTTTTTTTGTCCACCTTCGTTTTCACTAAAAAACCAAATCTTTTTTGTGTACTTTATACAAAAAAACGTTTCGTTTTTCTTTTTTCTTAAACACTTCCCCTATATCCATTGAAAAATAGAATTGAACCTTTTATAATGCACTTACGACAAATTAACAGGAGTACAAAAATGAAACAAAACTGCAAGAAAAAATTCCGGAAGATTCTCACTGTTTCATCTCTTCTTCTTTTCGTGGGCTGTTGTTTATTTCTCCTTTATTATCTGGTTCTTCAGCCATATCATTCCCAAAAAGTGAATGAAAAATATCGAGAGATTTACTATTCTTACAGGGAAGATGAATCCACTGTCCCACCTACAAAAGAACAAGGAAGTGAGTCTCAGCCTTTTGAGATCAACCCGGATTCCAATTATAAAAATAACGCTAAGGACGAAAACGGTGTCTTACTGAAGTTCAAGAAATTGATTGCATATAACGAAGATATCCGCGGATGGTTAACCATTCCCGGAACTAAAATCGATTATCCGGTGATGCAGGATTATCATGGTGCTGATTATTATTTGGAACATGACTTTGAAGGTCATAAAGATAAAAATGGTTGTCTTTATCTTGACGGGCACAGTTCCATTGAAATTCCAAGCACGAATCTGGTCATCCACGGTCATAACATGAATTCCACCCATATGATGTTTTACGAACTTCCGAATTACAAAAATCTGGAATTCTACCAGAAGCATCCGGTAATTACCTTTGATACGTTATATAAGAATTCAAAATGGAAAATTATCTCCTTTATGCGGGTTTCCGGAACCATGGAGAAAAATACAAATTTTAATTATCTGACCGGAATGTTTTACGAGAAAGATGATTTTCTCAATTTCCTCTATGAAATCGAAAGCCGCGCTCTCTACCATTGTCCGGTGGATGTGAATGAAAAGGATCATTTGTTAATGCTATCCACTTGCTCTTACGAATTTGATAATTGCAGAACCGTAGTTGTAGCCAGACGACTTCGAAAAGGAGAATCGGAGAAAGTAGAGACAAATAAGGCCTATGTCAGAAAAGATGTTCTTTACCCGGACGAATGGTATCACCAATACGGCGGAAAATCACCAATCCATACAAGTTTTACCGATGCCCTGGCCTTTGGAGAAATTGATTGGTATGACGGGAAAAAAGTTGCAAATAGCCCAATCGGGCAACGGTATACACTGGAGAATCATCTGATTTACGAGATAACTTCACTGAACACTGTAAAATTTATCGGCTCGGATGATGCAAAAAAGAATACCCTTGTTATCCCGAAAGAAATAGACATTAACGGACGGACATTTGATGTTACAGAAGTTTCACCCGACGCCTTTCAAGAGCTTAATCATTTAGAGAAGGTTTCTTTCGAAGGAAATGTAAAGCAGATACCAAACAATGCATTTCGCTCCTGTAAACAATTAACTTCTGTTATCTTAGGAGATAACATTGAGACCATTGGCAACAAAGCTTTTTTTAACATTTCCGAATTAAAGAAGATTAAAATCACTTCTAAATCACTTCATGTAATTGGTGAAAAAGCATTTACAAAAACTGGTAAAAAAATAAAAATCAGTCTTCCAAAATCGAAAGTGAAGAGTTATCGTAAATTATTAGAGCAGGCAGGAATATCAACTGATGCCAAATATTTAAAGCTTGATTAATCCAACAAACGGGCAGCAAAATTGCTGCCCGTTTGTTTTATATCTCTTTTTACCCCCACATAGGATATTCTTTAAACTGCTGATGTTCAACATCTAAATCATCATACTCAACCTGTCTTATATTAATCCAGCCGTATGATCCATTGCTGGCTTTCACATAAGCATTAGCAGCGGATACTTCTTTTCTACCATCTACTGTCGTTGTCTTATATGAAACTTTTAAAATCTGAATTTTCATATTTTTCTTAAAAATCAACTGTTCCTCACCGGTACATTCCTCGTTATCATATACCTTAACGTTTTCCTTTAAAACATACTGATACTTCCGTGAAAATTTATTAAGGACAAAACTTCCATTTGTCACCTTAACCAGTTTTCCTGATTTTAGTTGAAAAATAATTTTAGCAAAAAAGCTTCCAATATTGACTCTACAAGGGGTATCAGCCTCTATCGTTACGAATCCCTTTCCGTTTGTGGAAATCTTATCCAATCTATAAATGCTCATTTCACCAAAGGATTTATTGAAATTGATTAATCGTTTTAACTTTCCATCCTTATAAGAAAAAATTCCAGCTTTATTAGATAAGCAATGACTATCTGTCTGTGCATAAAAAACCAACGCTGTTCCTTTTGATTTTTTATCGATATCCATTGTCTTACAACGAAGTTCGAACCCTTTCTGCTTTGCTACTTTTTTCCCATTAATATACATTGAATAAATCACAAAATCTTCTCTCTTTTTGTCCTGTTTCGTTTTGATCTGAACTTTTTCTTTCCCTTTTTTCCCATCCAGGTTAATTTTATAAACCTTATTTTCCTTAAGCTGTTTCGCCTGAACCGAATTGGTTGTTCCTAATACACCAACAGCGGCTACGATTGCCACAAATCCCAGCACCTTCATCATTTTCTTGTTTAATTGTTTCATCTCTTTTATTTCCTTTCTTTGTTCTTTCTACATTTGTAAAATTCGAGCTCATGTTTATTCTACATTCGTAGAATTTATTTGTCAATACTTTTTTCTGCTTTTGTAGAAAGTTTTTTTAAAAACAAAAATCCTCTCATTTCACGCTATGAAATGAGAGGAATATCTCTGATTTACCTGTTATTTATCATTAGAGTAAATTTCGAGTTCTGCAATCTGTCCACCGTTTGCACCAGTGTTCTTTGTGATTTCCACCTGAACGTACTGTGTCTTTACGTTCCCAAAATCTTTTAAGATAATTTCATTTCCGGTCTTTGGATCAAAATCATAGTCCTTCTCCGGAATCAAATCCTTCCATGCTTTTCCGTCATCACTGGTCTTTACAGAAAGGGTCTGGGTTCTTGGTCCCCAAATAGTATCCGGACATAAGCCAATTCGAATGGTATGAATGGTATATGCTTTTTCCAGCTTCACATTAATCTGACTGGGACCGCTTGTTCCACCTTCCCAGTAGGAAGCTGATTCTCTTCGTCCGTCAATTGCATTGGCAGCCGGATATACGTCGGTATAACCATTATCTGTTGCAGTTCCCTTTAATGCCACATTGGTTCCATCGATTTTCGGAGACACATATTCTTCCACCTTAAACAAATCATTTTCCATGGCTTCCTTTTGGTCCGGAGCCTTGACTTCCTTCACATTACTTCCTGAACTTGTTGCAGGAGAATTTCCCATAAGAATAACAATCTGCATAATTGATAATGCAATCGCCAGTACTGCGATCAATATTAATCCTTTTTTCTTCATAACAAACCTCCTACTTTACTACGATATTTTCTGTGGAAAGTGGATTAATTACAAATCCTCCTTCTTCCGGTGATTTAATTTCTTTGCCTTTAATTTTCAGCCCTTGAATTGTCACATTGGTTACCTTGTGTTGGTCATCATAACCTTCTACCTTTGATGGCAGGGAGTCATTTCCGTAAAGCACTTCAAAACCATCCACGGTAATATTTGAAATCTGTCCACGTTCTCTTGTGGCTGACCAGGATGAATTCTGAACGATTCCCAAGTCAATGAGCTGCGGTGTTCCGTCACCCTGTCCTACACTGGCATCTTCCACCACAATATTTTTGTATTTGATATTAGTCACAAGGGCATCGTCTGCATTATGAATAGACAATACCGGCTTATGGAAGTTATGCAGCACGGTAATGTTTTCAAAAGAGATGTCTTCAATCTTGGAGTTTTCCTTCTGTCCCTTGTTTGTTTCATAACCGATTTCCATGGACTGTGCCAAATCTGTCCAAATCTGCACATTATCAAATGTAATATTAGTGCTGTTTTCGTCATAGTTCTTTACAACTAAAGAATCATCCCAGGAACGAACAAAGCTGTTCTTCACTTTAAAACTCTTACAAGACTGTAAGGAAATTCCATCTCCGTTTGGTCTGGAGCTGATGATTTTTAAATTTTTAATTTTCCCGCCAATGGTGTCGTATGCCTGAAATACCCATGCATTGGCGTTCAATGCACAAACACCTTCTACGGTCACATTAGTACAGTTATCAAATTTTAACGGAATTCGAGGAGATCTTCCCTTCCATCCACGAATGGTGGAACCATCGATAATTCCACGGCCATAAACCTTAACATTGGATGCAAAGTTTGCATTTACAATTCCGTGTACCACTGCCCCACCGGCAATGTATACAGAATCACCGTCCTGCAATACTATGTTTTCAATATTCCATTCACCCGGTCCGATGTACATCACGTTTTCATCATCCGGACTTGGAGCGTCTTCATCAATTTCATTGGCAAAAATATGCACTGCACGTTTTACATTCTTATTAAATTCCACAGTGTATGTATCCGGTGTATCAATGTAAAAGGATACACGATGATTTTTTACATCAATTTCCGGTTTGATATTATACTTTAATGGACGAATGGTCACGGCTTTTAAATCAATATCCTTTACTTCTACCGACACCTGAACGGTTCCATCGAAATCAAAATACGTAATCGGTGTTCTTTCCTGTGCAGGATAATAATCAGTCTTCCATGTATGGGTATTATTTACATGCGTATCATACACATAGCTTTCTTTGCCATTGACCTTAACAACGGTGTCTACACAATGAGTAATGGCATATTCCTCGAATTCGCGATCATCCTCAGACAAACTATCTAAGTCTTCCCTAGTAGAATCTTTCAATGATTTCGGTCCTTCATAGAGAATCACCTTACTACTCTCCGCCTTACTCTTTTGCTGCATCTTTTGAATCGCTGAAGGCATCTGCATTGCCGAGCAGATAATTCCTACAATGACAAAATAAAGCGCAACCCAACCAATCACAAATCCGGCTCTTCCGCCTAGTCTTTTTGACTGCTTTGTCTCCTTTTTAGTCTCCTTCTTCATATCTTTTACCATAATATTTCCCTCCATTGATTTACTGTGGCAAGATTTTCTGAATCATAATCAGCACCTAACTCTGCATGATGAGGACCCACGCCTAAGGACTTCATTCCACCGTTCTTTGCCGCTTCCACACCTGCAGCCGCATCTTCTACCACCAGACAATCCTCCGGTGATAATTCCAACTTCTTTGCCGCTACCAGGAACACTTCCGGATCCGGTTTTGATTTTGTCACATCCAAACCACAACTGATTTTGTCAATTAACGGAAGCAGTCCTGTTTTTTCCAGAATCAGCGGTGCATTCTTACTGGCGGATCCGACTGCCGTCAAAATGCCTTCTTTATGAAGCATCTCTAAGGTTTCTGTTGCACCCGGAAGTAGTGCCGTCTCATCTAAGTCATTCAACATATCTACATAATATCCGTTCTTTCTGTCAGCAAGTTTCACCTTCTCTTCTTCACTAAATTGTTGATTAGATTTTTCCAAAACAATTTCCAGGGAAGCCATCCTGCTCACGCCTCTTTGTCTGACATTATCCGCTCTGGTAAAGGTGGTAATGCCTAATTCATCTGCCAGACGTTTCCAAGCCTGAAAATGCAATTCATCTGTGGAGACCAGTACTCCATCCAAGTCAAAAATTACTCCCTTCATTTTTCCTCTTACCTTTCTCTGCTATTGCAATTTTTTATATAAATGTTAATATATAACTATATGATTTAACGTTTTACCTCGAAAGGATTTACTATGGTTACAATTAAAGATATTGCGGCTGCCACCGGGGTCAGCGCAACTACAGTTTCGAATGTGATCAATGGGAAAACCGGTCGTGTTTCTGCACAGACGATTCAGAAAATTAACGAGGCCATTGAACAGCTTGGTTATGTTCCAAATATGTCTGCCCGTTCTCTGGTGTCACATTCTTCCAAAGTGATTGGATTCATCAATCACGTTTTAACGATAAAAGGGTCTAACTTTATGGAAGATCCTTTTCTCTCAAAGTTTTTAGGGATTCTGGAACAGGTTCTCAGGGAAAACGGTTACTATCTCATGATTCGTACCGCAGAAACTCCTGAAGAAATTGAATCCTTTCTTCGCACCTGGGACATCGATGGTTTATTCTTAGCCGGTATTTTCCAGGATGATTTTTTTGAGTCTATTAAGGCTCAAAAGCTACCAACCGTATTGGTTGACAGTTACGTTCATCAGGCCGACATCTGTAACGTTGGTTTAGAAGATTTTGGTGGAAGCAATATGGCCACAAAATATTTGATTGAAAAGGGTCATAAAAAAATTGCTTTCGCCTCTCCTAAAATCCAGAACGGCGGCGTATTGATGGAACGTTATCTTGGTTATAAAGCGGCTCTCACTGAAGCTTCTATTCCATTTGATTCCGAATTAGTTTTTGAATGCGGAATGGATTTAGAGCATACCCAGCAGATTGCCGATTATATGGTGGCTCATCCGGATGTTACTGCCATTGTTACCACTGCCGATTTCCTTGCCGGAAATATTATGGCAAACTTAAACAAACGTGGCGTTCGTATTCCGGAAGATATTTCCGTGATGGGATTTGATGACTTGAATATCTGTACCATCATGAATCCTCAGCTTTCCACCATCCATCAGGATATGGAACTGAAAGGACGTCTTGCGGTAAAACTGATGTTAGAGCTCCTAAATGGAGAAACACCAAGTCCGACGGAAGTCATCCTTCCAACCACCATTGTGGAACGTGATAGTGTAAGAAGCCTTAACTAAGGCTTCTTATTTTTTGCACACTGACCTGTTCCTGACTGATTTCTATCTCGTACTTTTCGTTCTCATAGCAAACACGGAATTTCATTCCCTTCCAATGTGCCGGTAAATTCGGTTTTACCGTCACCTGATGATTATCAAAACGTAGTCCCGCAAATCCTCTCAATGCCACCATATAAGCGCCTCCTGCTGCTGCGGGATGGGTTCCGCCGATATAAACCAGTCCTGCCCATTCCTTCCCGCCGCCCTGTAAATCTGCCGAAGCGGATTTCAGAAACAGTGGAAATGCCTTTTCCGGCATATTGCAACGGCAGGCAAGCATTGCATACATACAAGCACTTAAGGAGGAACCATGTTCGGTTCTTGGCTCATAATACTTCCAGTTCGCTAGCAAAGTATTTTCTGTGACATCCTGTGGAAACAGGGATAACCATGTCACCACATCGGCCTGCTTGATAATCTGGGTCTGGGATGCAACGCCGTAAGCTCCGCCCCAATACTCCTTGGGATCTAACAGTCTGCTGCGAACTTCCTCAACGGTGGTATCTTCTAAGTCAAAATATCCGTCAAACTGTGGAATGATTTGCTGTTCATTTGGCATCGGAATATAAATCTTTTCATAAGCATCCTGAAATGCTTTTTCCAATTGCTCCATTTCTGCCTGATCCATATTTTTTAAGAACCGTTCCGGTTCACTCTTTGCTTTTCTAATCAATTCCACAGCAGCCTGAAAGGTAAATTTTGCCATACGATTTGTGTACCCATTATTATTTACACGTTCGTGATATTCATCCGGGCCAATCACATCATGAATCTCGTATTTTTCACTTCCAACTTTTTGTTGCAACAAGTCATAATAAAACTTCCCACATTCGATAATTGTTTCTGCTCCACCCTCTGTTAAAATGGAGTAGTCCTTCGTGAAATCAACGTATCGGCAAATTCCATAAACAACTGCTGCGGAAATATGAACCTGTTTATCACGGAAAAAGGTTCGCATCGGTCTCTTGGTAAAGACGTCAGTTACATTGTAATCTGAGCACGCATCAAATCCGCCTTCCTGACTTTCCCAAGCGTAAAATGCACCCTGATATCCGTATTCTTTTGCTTTCTTTTTTGCACCATCCAAAGTATCAATTCGGTATCGCATCAATGTTTTTGCCACAGCCGGATTTGTCATCAGGAAAAAGTCTAACATAAACATTTCCGTGTCCCAAAAGACAGCTCCCTTATAGGTCTGCCCGGATAATCCTCTGGCTGCTATGGACATACTCTGGGCATGTCTTGGTGCAATACTCATAAGATGATATTCCGAATAGTTTAATGCTTCCATGGACCTGTCATCCCCATCAATGAGGACCTCTGCATCCTCCCAAAGTTTTTCCCAAGACTCTTTCTGTTCTCTAAGCATTGCCTCATAGCCCTGATTCAATGCTCTGCTAACTGCTTCCTTGGCAGCCTTATAGCAATCCTTGGTGTCCTTTGAGGTATATACCGCGAAAAACTTTTCCACACAGTATTCCCGGTCAATATCCGTAATGAAGCTCACAATTCTAAGAGACTTCTTTCGTTCCTGATATAATTTCTTTTCACAAGGAAAATCCGTCTTTTCATCTGCCACAACAGAAACCTGATATTCCTTTTCTTCGGATGTTGCAGTAATGTTAAGCATTGATTCCTCATCCATAGAGACCTTTTTATAATGGGGGCCATTAATGTCCCAAACATCCGAATCAATTCCTGTAATCAGGTTAATATCCGCATGGAAGTTTGCACGAATGGTAAAGCGCATAGCTCCCACATGAATCTGTTCCATACTAACAAATCTTTCACAAACCAGGGTGACTTCTCCACGGCCAGTCTTAAAAACCGTTTTGCGTTTAAAAATGCCGTGACGATAGTCTAACTCCACACTGTGGCTCTTTGGCTCTTCCTTCGGGAGTCGATAAGGTTTTCCATCAATCTCCAGATATCCGAAAAATCCATTGGGTGCATTTAACGGTTCTCTCCAGGAATCTCCTACCTGATCATAAATTCCTGCCAGATTCACCGCTACCAACTGTTCTTTTTCAAACTCTTCCAGAGTTCCTCGAACACCCATATAACCGTTTCCGATTAAAAATCGATTTCCCAATTCTGCTATTTTGTTTTGATCAAATCCGTCTTTTCGAATTTTCCAATTTATCATCCTACTCTCCCATAAAACCTCTTTATGCCTGATAGGGGCATACGAAGACGTCTTGATTCAGTTCTACCGGTTTTCCGTAAACCGTTAAGGAAACCGGTAATCCTTTTTCGGTTTTAATTTCAATTTTTTCCTTTGTGACATGGACTTCAATGGTTTCATTCTGATAGTTGATTCTAAAGGTATAACCTGTCCAGTTTTCCGGAATGGAAGGATTCAAGGCTATGCCCTCTCCATCTGTTCTCAGGCCACCAAAGCCATAAATGATATTCATCCATGCTGCTGCAATGGACGTAGTATGTAACCCTTCGCGGGTGTTTCTGTTATAATTGTCTAAATCCATTCTTGTAGCAAAGCCAAAGAAATCATATGCTTCCTGATGTCTTCCCAACTGAGAAGCAAGAATGGAATGTACTGATGGTGAAAGAGAGCTCTCATGAATACAACGATGTTCATAATATTCATAATTTGCCTTTAACTGTTCCATCGTAAACTTGGAATTAAACAGCAACATCAACATTAATACATCCGGCTGCTTAATCATGTCATTTCGATAAATTCTGTCGTAAGTCCAATGATGATACAGTGGAAAATCTTCTACCGGAATCTCATCCACTTCCACATGTGGTAATTTAAAGAAGCCTTCATGCTGTTCAAAAAGTTTTGTATCTTCATGATATGGAATATCCATTTTTTCAGACATTTCAGCCCATGCTACCGCTTCCTTGTTTTCAAAGTGAATTGCCTCCACTACTTTGCGATATGCCTCTGCATCATCCTGCTCAATTTCCCCTAACTTCTTTAATGTATAATCAAAGGTAAACTTTGCCATATAATTGGTATAACAATTATTGTTTACCATCATCTGGAACTCATCCGGTCCCATGACGCAATAGAATCCGTACTTCCCTTCTGTGGAATAATCACCACGGGTGGCAAGCATTCTAGAGATTTCAATCAACATCTCTAACCCGTACTTCTTGATGAATTCCTGGTCCTGGAAAATTTTTTCATAGAACCAGATTCCGTATGCAACAGCGGTAGATGCTTGAAGCTGTAAGCTGGCATGTTGCCAAAGGTTACAACATTCCTTCCCACTAATCGTAGCAATCGGATAAAATGCGCCCTTACAATCCAGCATCTTTGCACGTTCTCTGGCTTCATCCAATGTTTTATATCTAAAATACAATAAATTCTTTGCTGCTTCCTGATTATTGAACAGGAAGAACGGTAAACAATAGGTTTCCGTATCCCAGAACGCATTTCCATTATATGCTTCTCCGGTTAATCCCTTGGCTCCAATATTTGTTCCTTTCACAGCACCATGGTAGGTCTGGAACATTTGGAAAATACAGAAGCGGATGCCCTGCTGATTCTCGTCATCGCCTTCAATGATAATGTCCGAATGTTTCCAGACTTCATTCCAGAATTTCACGGTTTCCCGGAATAAAGAATCCACATCCTTTTCTTCATCAACCTGTGCAATTTTTGCTTCATATGCTTCTTCACGATCACCATCTTTTAAGGTGATGTTTTTCACGAACTTCACAAGTTCTGTTTTAGAACCTTCCCGAAGTTCAAAATCCATCTGTGCCGCAACACTCTTTTCCTGAAGGACTTCCTTCACATTGGTACAGTCTGCAAAAATCTTTGCACTACTGTATACTTTCTTTCCTGTATGGACGGTTGTTCCTTCGATGGAAAGATTAATGTCCTCATTGCAGGAAACATTTTCTCTTCCGCAGTTCCAAAGATTTTCTCCGGTCATCTGATGCTTTTCCGAAAAGTCCAGTCCGCTGGTAATTTGGATGGTACCGTTTCCTTGAAGTGTCTCTACTGTGATTTTCTGTACAGCACACTCTACTTCTGTCATGGAAAGAAAACGTTCAAATGTCATTCTGAGTTTCTTTCCGGATTTGGTATTCCATACAAAACTTCTGGTAAGCAGTCCGGTTTTCAGGTCAAGCACTCGTCGAAAGTCTTCGATGCTTGCTGTGGCTAAATCCAGTTGCTCACCATCCACTTCCATACGGGTATATAACCAGTTCACAGAATTTACCATATATTCGGTAAAATCCACGATTCCTTTGTAATGTCCATAATCCGGTTCTGTCTGCTCATAAATTCCGTTAAAATAGCTGCCAATCAGTTTCTTTCCTGAATAACCTTCTTCAAAAAATCCTCTGATTCCCATATATTCATTACCCAAGGAAAAAATAGATTCCGCTACTTCTCCATATTCGGGATTATATCCATTTTCAATTATTTTCCATTGATCTATTACAAAATATTTGTCTGCTACTTTTGCCATAATATCCTCCGAACAATTTCTGTTTGAGTTTTATTTTTTGATTGCCGGAAGCGAGGAGATGCAACCGGCAATCCTATGGGTTCAATCATTAACCTTTTACTGCTCCGCCAGCCGCTCCATCGGTAATCTTCTTCTGGAAGATCATGAAGATAATGGTTGGTGGAATAATTGAGAAGGTAATGGCACGAATCATATCAATTGGTGTCGTTCTGGAAGTCGTATATGAATACAGCTTCACCATTACCGTTTCTTTTCCTGAACCATTTAATACAAGGTATGGTAACAGGAAGTCTGACCAGGCTGCTGTCACTGCAAAAATCACGATAACCATGATAATCGGTTTTGACATTGGCAACACAATCTTATAGAAAATCTGCAATGCGTTACAGCCATCAATCTTTGCGGCTTCAATCAATTCCTTCGGAAGCCCTTCGAAAAATTCCTTAAATAAAATCACGTAAAATGCGTTTGCTCCGTAACATAACCACAATGGAATGAAAGAGTTATTCAGTCCTAATCGATTTATGTTTACAAACAGCGCTACAATACTGGTTGTTGCAGGAATCAGAAGACTCCACATAACCAATCCGTTAATAATCTTGTATCCCTTTGGTTTTAAGATGGCCAAGGCATATGCAAGAATTCCATTGAAGATAATTGCACTGATTACAGCACCAATTACCATGATGAAAGAGTTCTTGTAGTATACGAAGAAATGAAGTTTATCCCATGTTTGCTTAAATCCTTCAAAGCTGAAGTTCTTCGGGAACAAATCCGTGGAATTTAATAATCCCTTCAAATCCTTAAACCCTGACAGCATTACCCAGATTGCCGGAAATACTGCAACCACACCAAAAGTGATACACACCAACATAATCAGGAGGCATATGATTTTTACTCTGGTAGACTTCACGTCAAAGCCGCGAATCGCGCCATCTGTTTTGTCCGCATATTTCTTAAAAAACATCCTTTTCCCTCCTAATATTCTTCTTTACTCTTTGTCAGCTTCATATACAATCCGCTCAAGAGAATTAGTACAATACAAATGATTACTGAAAGTGCAGCTGCACTTGGATAGTTGTAATCTCTAAATGCATATCGATAAACTAAAAGCATAATGGATAGGCTGGCATTGTTTGGTCCACCATTTGTCAGAACCAATGGTTCGTATAAAATCTGGAACACTGCAATTACCTGCAAGATTAACATGGTCTTTCCTAAGCTTAAAATACATGGAATTGTAATATGGAAAATTCTCTGGAATACGCCTGCGCCGTCAATAGCTGCCGCTTCATAGTATTCCGGATTAATCCCACTAATTCCTGCCATATAAATCAACGCCGTGGATCCGGCTCCCTTCCAAGTCAATGCGATAACAATCAAAGGTACAACCATTGCTGCATTGTTAAGCCATACCTGTGGTTCCACACCTATTTTTGCCAACAGAATGTTTAACACACCTGTTTCCCCTGGCTTAAAGAAGTATACCCACATTAATGACACTGCCATTCCGGGAATCATATTTGGAAAATAGATTGCTGTTCGAAACAATCCCTTTCCGTGAACTGTTTCAGTAATGAACACGGCCAATATGATTGGCACCATAAATCCGATTACCAAAGACCAGCCAATATACTTAAAGGTATTTAGAAATGCATCTTTAAAATCTACATTGTTAAATACACTGACATAATTATCAAATCCAACGAACTCCTGTAATTCCACCCCGCGAGCAGAATACAGTGACATTCTGACACTTTCCAACAATGGTTCCCAAACAAAGAAGGCAAATAACACTAATGCAGGAAGCATAATACACCATCCGATGAGATCATTTTTTGTAAACTTTTTCTTTTTTACAACCCTTGCGTCTTTCTTTGCTTTCAATTTGGGTGTCCTCCTTTTTACTCCTTTAACATACATGCCCCATTTTCAGGGGCACATACATTGAAAGGGGATTATTTATGATATTTGCTATCTAAAATCTTCTGATAGTTTTCGTTTGCAGTATCCATTAATTTCTGAATGTCACAGTCCTTGTTTGTAACAACATCCTGAAGAACATTGGTAAGCTGTGCATACATCTCCTGTGTTTCACCCGGTTCTTCTGATCTTAAGTTACCTTCTTTTCCTGTGGTATCAAAGTAATTGCTGTATAATCTTTCATCAACATTCTTGTATTCTTCCAATACTTTCTGTTCTGCTTCCAGTCTGTCTTCGTTAATCCAGCATGGGAATGGCTTAATTACAGGAACACCATTATTCTTTCTCTTTGCTGCGTCAGCCTGAAGTCCCTGAATCATTGTGTCGTTTACATCCGGTGTTCTACCCATTACTTCTAAGAAATCTAATGCTGCATTGATTTCTTCTTTTGTTGCATCCTTAGAGAACATATATGGTGTACCACCTGTTAAAGAGTACTGATCTCCGTTTGGTCCAGCTGGGATTGCACACATAGCAAGCTTATCTGTTGCAAGTCCGTTAACCTGAGTTGGCTTGTCTACTGCATCATTTGCCGCAATATACATTGCACACGCATCTGTTCCAATCTGCTGGAATCCTGAATCCCAGTTTTCAGCGGTTGGATCTGCTGTTAATACATCATATTTCCACTTTAAGTCATATACATATTTCATTGCTTCTACAGCTTCTTTGGAATTTAAGTTTGATGTATAAGTTCCATCTCCATTGTCTTTACAAAGAGTTGCACCAAATGCCCAAGCGATGTTTGAGAAATGCCATCCACCTGCATTGTCCTTAGCAAGTAAGCAGAAACCTGCAGATCCTGTCTTATCCTTAATTGTCTTAGCTGTCTCTGCTAACTCTTCCCATGTCCGAGGGAATTTTGGAATTCCGTCAGCATCAACCAATCCTGCTTCTTTGAAGAGGTTTACGTTACACATAACACCTAAAGCATATGCATCACGAGCGATACCATAAATGTGTCCATCTTCATCAGACATAATCTTTAAAACATCCGGGTTCATCTTTTTGTCCCAACCCCTGGCCTTAACTTCTTCTGTAATATCAGCAACCAATCCCTGATTGATTAACTTCTGTGGTTCTGTAAACCAGGTGTCAAAAATAGTCGGACAGTTTCCGGAAGATGCTAATGAAACGAATGTATCTGTCGCATATGTGTAATGCGCAGGTTCAATTACTACATCCGGATGTAATTCTTTCATGGTGTCAACATATCCTTCAAATGTAGAAATGTCATCCACCAAATCATCTGATGGCCAGATACCTAGGGTAACTGTTGTCTTTCCATCATTTTTTGCTTTCTTGTTGTTTCCACATCCTGTAACCATAGTCACAGACATCGCTGCAATCAATGCAAGGCTAATTGCTTTTTTCCCAAAATTCTTTCTCATATTGATTTTTCCTCCTTTAATTCATTCACTGAGAAATAAGTTTAACGGTAAACTTCACCTATGCTACCAAAATCTTTGGAACTTTGGTATTTTCTTCCTTTTCTCCCTAAGAAAACAGCTATCGGTTTTTGCTTAGGTTTAACGTTAAACTAATATTAACACTACGGGAAATATTTGTCAATATTCTGTAAAAAAACATATTTCACAATGTTTTTGCACCAAAACTTAATAAAAACGTTTAGCAAATTGTGCATATTGCACAATGTTTTTTCTTATGCTAGTTTTCCTCAAAATTGCACAATCACTTTTCTTTTAACATTGCGCTATCTTTAAGATGATTTCTTTTCGTTTGACGAACCAACAAAAAAACCACTGAAATTTACCTTTGTAAATCCCAGCAGCCTCTTTCATTAACCACCACTATTTTTCTATAATTGTTTCCATTCCTATCTTCTGGGGTACCATTCCCATTTTTTCATAAAATTTCATTGCCCCAGGATTACAGGTCCACACATTCAGTGTCACGTTGTAACATCCCTGTTCTTTGGCATAAGCTAACACATGCTGATATAATGCACGACCAACCTGCTCTCCCCGCACCAGCTCATCCACGCAGATATCATCAATATACAATGTTTTCACATCTGTCAAAACAGAATCTCCCAGAACCTGTTTTTTTATACAAAAAGCGTGCCCAAGCGGAGCGTCATCCTCATTAACACATACAAACACCGGCGTGTGCTCATTCTCTAAAATTTTTTCTAACTCCCTTGCAGAATACTTTGTTGCCGGTCCCCGGAAGAGATCCGGTCGTCCTTCATGATGAACCATGTCCACCTGAACTAATAATTCCATAATTCTTGGAATATCTCTTTTTTCCGCTTTTCTGACTACTTTCATATTTTTCCTTCCTAAAAAAATCCATCCATTGTTTCAAAATCAAATTGAATTTGTTTGTCCAACCATGATTTTTGTTCTGCAATATGCACCACATCATCCTTTTTTCCATGTCCAATCAAAAATGGCGATTCAGGGTCATGCTTTTTCCGATTTTCTTCCACTTCTTTTTTCCTGGTATTAGCGTAACAATACCTACATAAATGTCCGCAAGTGTTATAACTTCCAATATCAGCTCCCAGATAACAGGCACATGCCAATCCACGCTGACTTTTCTTTTTCGGTGCTTTTAAATGACGATGCAATGCCGACTCAAAGGTTTCCATCGTAAGGCATCCTTTACAATCCACGCCAAACCGTTCCAATTCTGTTCCTTCCGCGCATGCCTTTAATGTCATCTCGTTCACTCGACAAATTTCAGAAAATGCCTTTCCTAAAGTCAGACGTTCCTTCTCTGTAACTTCTCTTGCTTCCGGGAAATTTTGCTGAACCTTCTTGTATAAATCAATAAAAGAAATTACACAGGTTTTCGTATACCCTGCCAGGGTTCCCGCCATATGCTTAAAATCTGCAATATGTCTCTCAATGGAATAGGTTTGATTGATCAAAATCGGATCATACCGCCATCCGATGGAATCTACTCCTACCATCTTCGATAGTTTTCGAAAATCCTGTAGAACAATTTCTTTTTCCGGCACATTGGGTTCTATTTCTTTTCCGTATGGTGTAATGGTCACAAACCAATATTGACCATACGGCTTTAGCAGCTCCATATAAGGAAACATAGGTGCCGGATTCTTGGTACAAAATCCAATCAGATCCACTACCTCAGGTGACAAACTGTACTGCGTCACTTGTCCCGGATAATACGGATTCCGTACCATGACATACCCTTCCTTCAACCGATTGGCAAACCATTTCCCATAGAATGCCGGGATATCTGTTCTCGCTCCGGTTTGTATAATCATACATCCACCCCTTCTCAGTAAAACTTATTTTCCTATATAATAAAACATGCCCTATGCAAAAAGCAAGGGCACGTGTTATCTCTATTTAGCTTTAAAAGGTTGATAATATTGCTGCTGATACTGATATTCCTCATACATTCGCTTCACACGGTCGGACATTCCATACCACATTATCGCAGCTACAACCCACCCGATAATTGCGGAAAGAAAGTATTTCTTTGCTGCACGAGGTTGGGTACTTCTTTTAACCAATCCTAATACCAAACCGATAATTGGAATCAAAAAAGATACAATTACAAGAAAAATCGACGCTCTATCACCAAATCCGCTTCCTCTCTTTGACTCATACCCATACCCGCAGTTTGGACATTTGGTTTCACGGTCGAACATCTGAAAACCACATCGATAACACTGTTTCATTGTTCCATTACTCCTTATCTTATCGTAATATTTTTATCAACTCCGCTCAGTTGACACCTCCACAAGTTTAGCAGTTTCCTACCTCCTTGTCAATAATTCCCCCTTCCCGCTTAGGATCCCTATTCGAAATTGCTCCTTCAATAAGAACCTATGATTATTGCACAATTCGTGTTATATTTATTGTGTTTAATTAATTGATACAAAGGAGAACTTCTATGATTTCATTATTGATTTCATTCATTATGCTAATTGCAGGATTTTTTATTTATGGAAGGATTACGGAAAAAATTTTCGAACCGGACGGACGGGAGACACCTGCTGTTGCAATCAATGACGGGGTTGATTTTGTTCCAATGAAAACATGGAAAGCATTTCTGATTCAGCTTTTAAATATTGCGGGTACCGGACCGATTTTCGGTGCTCTGATGGGTGCCGTGTTTGGACCAGTCGTGTTTTTATGGATTGTATTTGGTTCCATTTTAGGTGGAGCGGTTCACGACTATATATGCGGAATGATTAGCACCCGACACCAGGGGGCTTCCATTGCTGAACTTTCCGGAACTTATCTGGGACAAGTTGCCAAGTGGATTATGCGTGTATTCTCTGTCATCCTGCTAATTTTGTGCGGTGTTGTGTTCGTTACCAGTCCTGCAGGCTTGTTAGACGTATTAACACCGGGATGGATGAACGGGACTTTTTGGGCAATTGTAATTCTCGCCTACTATTTGCTGGCAACCTTGTTACCAATTGATAAATTAATCGGAAAGCTTTATCCAATCTTTGGGGTGCTTCTGATATTAATGGCTGTAACCGTACTTGGAGGAATTCTTTTTTCCGGTGGACAATATTCCATTCCGGAAATCACCTTAAAGAATCTGCACCCTACCGGCACACCAATTTGGCCGTACATGTTCATTACGGTAGCATGTGGCGCAATTTCCGGCTTTCATGCTACCCAGTCTCCAATGGTGGCAAAATGTATCACTTCCGAAAAGGTGGGGCGAACTGTTTTTTACGGTGCCATGATTAGTGAAGCAGTAATTGCACTGGTCTGGGCTGCTGCCGGCGTATCCTTTTATGGAACAACTCAATTGTTAAACGAAGCGCTAGCAAGTGGTGCATCCAATGTAGTTTATGAGATTTCCACCGGTGTTCTCGGTGCATTCGGCGGGATTTTAGCAATCGCCGGCGTTGTTATTTGCCCAATCACATCGGGAGATACAGCCTTCCGTAGCGCAAGATTGATTTTAGCAGAAGCCTTGCATCTCAATCAGAAACAGATTCGCAACCGACTGCTGATTACCATTCCACTATTAATTTTGGGTGGATTACTTACCTGGTTCGCCATAGTCAATGACAACGGCTTCCAGATTATCTGGCGTTACTTCTCCTGGAGTAATCAGACTTTGGCCATGATTGCCCTATGGGTTGCGACTTCTTATCTATTAAGAAAACGGGAAAAACCTTGGGGTTCCTTATTAACTGCACTCCCCGGCACTTTTATGTCAGCAGTTAGTTTCACTTATATCCTGACCGCTGAGGAAGGCTTGAAACTTTCTACTGCCATTGCTTATCCAATAGGACTTGGAATTGCCGCTGTATTATTGATTATTTATATCATCTGTTTTATTCGACATTTCAAAAAAGCTGATACCAAATAACTTTGGTATCAGCTTTTTCTTATTTTTCTAATTCTTTCCATTCCAATAACACCACCGCATGCAATCAATAACACGATTACCTGGTACCCGGAAACAATCTTTCCCATATGGGATTCCCTCAGAAATTCAATTCCAACCTTTGACAGTGCAGAAATCACCAAAACAATTTCAGCAACTCTCAGTCGTTCTTTCCCTTTCATATATAATGTCAGGCCACAAACAAAAATCAAAAGAAATACCACCACTTCCAGCAATTGAACCGGAAAAAAACACTTTCCGTTTTTCACGCCATAAGATACGCAAAACGGACCCTTATAAGGAATTCCATTACAACATCCGGCAATGTGGCAAGATATTTTAGAAAGTCCGTACATCAACGGTGCCACAATAATCCATGCTGCAACAGAGTCCCGAATATGATCTCGATGTATCAACGCAGAACCGATTGCGCCAACAATCAATCCCAGCGCACCGCCGGCCCCAACAAATCCTACTTGATAAATATTTCCCGAAAGATTAATTCCCATCAAATAGGAAAAAAGTAGTATCGAAATAAAAGTGAAAAGTGCTGTGTATCTTATGGTCTCCTTCTTTGCGCCCGCTTTTTTCATCAGCAGACAGGAAACCGCAACGCCGATCACAATAGAACTAAGGACAATTGGCGTATAAAATGTGTACTTTAGTTTTGGTATATACATTTCATTGCCTCCTCGACTTATCCGATTTCGCCGCAACCTTCACAAGTGTCTCCGCAACTCTTTATGACCTCGCCTAATGCCCAAACCAGTAACACTATAAATACAACAAATAATATTACGGCAAGAAATATCATAACGATATATAACCACATCAGCACTTTCCCCATTGTGCTTTGAGGGTATCTAACCCGAACGAAAATCATTAGTCCCCATGCTGCAATGTGAGCAATTAAACAAATCGATGTAAGAAAAGTTTGAATATGATCCATCATATTACCACGGATTCCCAAAATTTTACTTGCCAAACTATCCATCATTAGGGAAATCATTGGAACGCCAAACATACACAACAAGGATAGTGTACACCACTTTTTAGCCTCTTGATTTTCCTTCGGTGTCAATTCATTTTTTTCCTGATTGTCCATAACATACTCCTGTTAATTATTCTTCAATGCCATTTCAACAGCCCTTTTATTGTATCACATCTTCAAATTCTTTTAAATATTATTTCCCTATAGTCACCAGCGTGCTGTTCAGCACAAATCCAATGTTCTGGTAACATCGATTGGAAGAAACATAATCTGCATCCGCATAAAGAATTGGTGTTTTTCCCTCCTTGACAATTTCTTCGCAGACCTGATTAATCAACCAGCCGGCATAGCGTTTTCCACGTTCTGACTCTACCGTATAACACTCAGATACTGCAATATATTCATCTGACTCAAAACGCTTTGCGCAGAAGGACACAGCTTTGCCCTCACTGTTTCTCCATACAAATAAATTCTGTTGTTCAAGACCTTCTCGGGCACTCTTGATACTATCCTCTTCAGAAACAACAAGTCCGCTGATGGCCTGGCTTGCTTCCCGCGTCAGCCTTGCCGCAAGTTCTACTTCCTCTTTCCCAAGCCTTTCCCCTTTTCCATCAACTGTTTCTTTCGGTTTTTTCGGAACCGGACATTCATAGGAATTGATATTCACTAACGCTTTAAACCTTCCGCCATCTTCATTGATTCTCCCTATTAAAAAATCGGCAATATCATATCTGGTATTAATCTTATAGTCACTAAGTGGCGCAAACTCAGTTTTCAGCACTTCATAAATCTGATTCAATTCCTCCTTCGTAACATCCTTTGCCGTCCAAACCCAAAGTGGATAAAAATTCGTTCCGGAACAGGTAATCACAATCCTCTTATGATCTGTAATAACTGTTCCAACGCCATCTCCGATAATACGATATAACACAGCATAAGGGACTTTATCTTCCTCGATTAACGCTCTTAATTCCGAGCAATCCTGTTTTTCATATTTTTTCATTTACCCAACCTCCTCTGTTTTAAATTCTATGTCGTCTCTTATATTCTTTACTGCGATTTGGAAGTCATCCTCATAAATAACTTCTCCAGGGATTTCATTACTCACCGACTTATACAATCGAGTCCCGTACTTCTTTGCCATTTCACGGTAAAAAGTCATCTGCTCATAAATGTCATTTCCCTGAGCATTGTCCTTAAACAAAAAGAACCATCAAACAAATTCATTGTCTGATGGTTCTTTTCTGCATTTTAATAACTTTCTTTTCGGAATATCAGTCATCCTGCAACATCAAATAATTTCCATCAGCAATAAAACCATAATCACAATGAATCATAGCCATAATCATGTTAATATGCAAATGTGAAATCATTTTCTTGTTCTGCATGACGCTCTCCTTTCAAAACATTATATCGATATAATTATCACTTATAATACACACTTTAAGGACACATGTCAAGATTCTCTTAACTGAAATCCTCGCTTATATAATATAGTATTCGTATAATTCCATTCCCCATTGATGCTTTTTTCCAGGCTTGTCTTTCATTAGGATTCCATAACATATTTCATTGATATCTTATTTAATTCGTTGATAACCTTTTCATTTTTTAATTTCCTGGCTACCGG
>CACXEU010000071.1 GCA_902766735.1 uncultured Lachnospiraceae bacterium | reverse complement strand
TGCAAAATCAATGGCATTTACAAGGCTAAGTTCATTTGCCAATCCGCTACCGGCATGCCCATATCCTGTTCCATGGTCAACCGAAGCTCGAATGATCGGCAAACCTAAGGTGACATTTATCCCCGCCACGGCATCCCAATGATGCTCTTTTTTGTTATAGACAAATCCTTTTACCTTTAAGGGAATATGACCCTGGTCATGATACATTACTACAACAATGTCATACCAACCGCCTATAGCTTTTGAAAATACCGTATCCGGTGGAGTTGGTGCTTTTTCAGGAATATTGATCTTTTCCTTCAAAGCCTCATCAATCGCAGGTTGTATTTCATCAATTTCTTCCGTACCAAACATCCCATTTTCTCCGCAGTGTGGATTTAATCCAGCAACTCCAATTTTAGGATTCTCAATTCCAATTGCCTTCATGGCGTCATTCGCCATTCGAATTACATCTAAAACTCGTTGTTTCCGTACCCGATCACAAGCTTCTCTAAGAGAAACGTGTGTACTCACGTGTGCAACGCGTAAATTTTCGTGTGCAAGCATCATGCAATAATTATTGGCATGTGTAAAATCTGCATATATTTCAGTATGTCCACTGTAGTGATGACCAGCCAAATTTATAGCTTCTTTGGAAAATGCGTTTGTAACAGTTGCATTGATTTCATGCGTCATCGCAAGTTTGATCACTTTTTCCACATATCGAAAGCTTGCCTCACCACCTAGTTTTGAAGCGCCAACATTAAACGGTTCGTGTCTTTCCACTGTACCAGGAATATCCTTTTCTTGAATAAATCCCATATCATATACGTCAATGATACCTGGCTCAAACTTTGCTTCCTGAATATTTCTAATAGCACGAATACCAACATCAATTCCCGATACAACATGAGCCACTTCCGACGCATACCGCATGCAACTAACATCTCCAATAACAACAGGGCGACAGAAGTTATAAATCTTGGCATCTGCCAAAGCTTTAACTGTAATCTCTGGACCATTCCCAAACGGATCACCCATAGTAATTCCAATAATGGGTTTTTCATTTATTGAGTTCATTAGTCTTTCCTCCCTTTTTTTCCTGCAACATATTTAAAAGCTCCAATAACAAATTAGATGAACCAAATCCCCCTGCCTTTGAAATTATCTGTAATGTGTTTCCCCTATATTTAGCCGTCATCAAAACAACACCGGGAAACACCTCTCTTGTGGGTGTAATTTTTTCCACATGTAATTTTTGTATAACAGAAAAGAAGGTATCCCCACCTGTACAAAACAACACTGGTGATAGATTGTAATCTAAAACTGCCTTTGTGACATCTGCTAGTCCTTCCGATATTTCTTTTCCAATTGTATAGTCCGAAGCTCCTATGCCACTCTTCCTGTTCTCATCTGCAACACAGAAAATCAACGCATTTTTTTCATCTAGAAGGTTAGCCCATTGCTTAACCAGCCATTCTTTCTTTTCGCAATTGAGTCTGTGATGAAGGATTTCTTCTCGAAACAATTTTACGCATGGAACACCTGCTGCTTTTGCAACATGAATCTGTTCAAGTGTTATTGGGTTGATACTCCCGCAAACAGCTAACAATTTTCCCTTGGGTTGAATTTCTCTTTTCAATTGGTAATGTCCCAATAAATATTTTGCTATAGTTTTTGCAAATCCAGCACAGCCGGCAAAGCAATTTAAATTATTTTTTACAGCCCATTCCGCAATATGCTCCAGATCTTTGCTTGTTGCTGCATCAAATAAAGAAACACCCCTACGTTGTATTTCATTGTTAGAAAGTGGAATGTTTGATAGAAACACATCCACCTGAGATGTTTCTCCAATAATTTCTGTTATAGACGAATGCCTGACAGGATCAAAGAGATCATTTCCAAAAACGCTCTCAGCAACAGGTACTTGATCTATATATTGGATACCATTCTTGGTTATTCTATCCATTTCTGGATATGCAGGCGCAAAAACTAATGTTGTCTTAGTCCAATCCTCACATAACGCACCTAGTTCTGCTCCTATATTTCCTCTAAGTGCAGAGTCTGTTTTCATGTAAATATGGGTTACGTCCCTCTTTATGGCCCATTGAATAATTTTTCTCATAATTATCTGAGTCTCAATGGATGTTTTGTGCCTTGTTTCTGCATCATAAATTATGACATCACATAAAGTACTAGCATCTTCTTTTAATTCGGAAATAATAGAGACAGAGTTTGAATAATCAGAGAACTGTATGCCAGTATCAAGTGCACCGGTAAAATCATCTGCTATAACCAAAACCCTTGTATGTTTTAAATTTAAACGATCCATCCGTAATCCATTCTTTTTATTTGTGCAAAGTTGCCATTATTTAATGAGATTGGCGCCGTATTCAAGTCACATTTACATGTTATTACAATTTTCTCTATTGCATCAAGTTTTCGATTACAATATAATGTTTAATATTGATACATTTTGAACAGCACTTGT
Organism: uncultured Lachnospiraceae bacterium; assembly: GCA_902766735.1. Lineage (GTDB taxonomy): Bacteria > Bacillota > Clostridia > Lachnospirales > Lachnospiraceae > Eubacterium_G. The sequence continues at coordinate 1,235 of CACXEU010000071.1, read as the reverse complement.
TTTTTGTGTTTCAAATTTATACGCTAGTTAAATTAGGTGGAAAAATGATCGAAAATCAAATTAAAGTCTTAGCAATAGCTCCATATAGAGCAATGGCAAAACAATTAGAATTTATTTCAGAAGATTTTCCCGAAATAAAACTATCTATTTTTGTTGGCGATAGGATGGAGGGAATAGAACTAGCAAAAGATAATTTCCATTCAAACTATGATGCTATTATTTCCAGAGGCGGAACTGCCACCTTATTGACTCAAGAAGTATCTTTACCAGTATTTGAGATCGAAACCTCCGTTTCAGATGTGTTATCCGTTTTTTCATTAGTCGATATTAAGAATCATAAGGTTGCAATTATTGGTTATCCAAATATTATTGATACATGTAAAGCTTTGAAATCAATCTATTCCAATGATATTGATGTTTATGAGATAACTTCGGAAGAAAAACTAACCTTTGATATTTCCGAGATTATGAAAAAAAGATATGATGCTATTATAGGAGATGTTGCTGGATATACTTTTGCACGTAAATATGGCATGTGCACCTACTTAATTACCTCTGGTGATGATAGTATTCGCAAAGTTTTTCAAAGCGTGATCCAGTTTTATAGAATGAATCTTCAACTGGCAAACGATAATCATTTTTTTAAAGCAATTTTACAGAATAAATCAATCAATACAATTGTATTGACTCAATCCGGAAAACTAATTTATAAAAACAACAAATATGATTGCCCGGATAAATTGCTGGCCATGTTAAAAGAAAAAGTTACAAGCAAAAAAATCATGAATGATCAAAAATTACATTTTCAGCTTTCCAATAAAGCATATACAATTTATGCAAGAACCATTCAATGCGACAATATTGATTATATTGCGTTCGACTATTCAACATCTTCCATCCTGAAAAAATCGCAAATTGGCATTGCTTATTACAATGCCGACGAAGTAAAAAGTATTTATGAAAACAGCTTTTACGGGATCTTAGGTTCTCATTCTTTTTTTCTAAACGCGATTCGCCAATACAACCAGTTTTCAACGCCTATCTTTCTTGAAGGAGAATACGGTTTGGGAAAAGCTTATTGGTCTATGTTAATTTATCTCCTTGGCTCCAATACAACTTCCCCTTATATTCAAATCAATTCAGATTTGATAAATGAAAAATCATGGGACTTTTTAATTAATAATTCACAATCTCCTCTTTGCGAAATAGGAGCAACAATCTGTTTCACTGCATTA
>CACXEU010000070.1 GCA_902766735.1 uncultured Lachnospiraceae bacterium | reverse complement strand
GGTATAAGCAATGTTAGGAAATTTTAGTTACAAAAATGCGACAAAACTTTATTTTGGAGATGACTCTCTGAAATACTTAAACGAGGAATTACCAAAGTACGGAAAAAATGTTCAGCTTATTTATGGCGGTGGCTCAATAAAGAAAAACGGACTTTATGATGAAATTATTCAGATTCTTAAAGATAATGGAAAGAATGTAATTGAAGATGCCGGTGTTATGCCAAACCCTACTGTTGAAAAGCTGAGAGAGGGAGTTAAAATCGCAAAAGAAAATCACGTAGATTTATTGCTTGCAGTGGGCGGTGGCTCCTGCTGTGATTACGCAAAGGCAGTTTCAGTATCTGTAAATTGTGATGAAGATCCATGGGATAAGTACTATATCAGATTTGAAGAACCTACATGCGAAATAGTTCCTGTTGGATGTATTCTTACAATGGCAGGTACAGGTTCTGAAATGAATGGCGGAGCTGTTATAACCAATCATGAACAGAAACTGAAAATAGGTCATGTATTTGGTGAAGAGGTCATGCCAAAGTTTTCTATTCTCAATCCGAAGTATACATTCTCATTGCCAAAGAGACAGATGGTGGCAGGTATTTATGATATCTTCAATCACATTTGTGAACAGTATTTTTCCGGCGATGATGATAACACAAGCGACTATATAGCAGAGGCGTTGATGAAGTCAGTGATTCACAGTTCACTAATTGCAATTGAAAATCCTGAAGATTATGAAGCACGTTCTAATATTATGTGGACAGCAACATGGGCATTAAACACTCTTATTTCAAGAGGTAAAACGACAGATTGGATGGTTCACATGATAGGACAGTCAGTAGGAGCCTATACTGATGCAACACACGGCATGACTTTATCTGCGGTATCGCTACCATATTATAGATTTATTATGCCTTATGGCCTGAATAAATTTAAAAGATTTGCAACAGAAGTCTGGGGAATTTGTGCAGAAGGAAAGACTGATGAGCAGATTGCAGAGGAAGGACTTCAGGCAATGGAAAATTGGATGAAACAGATTGGCGTTGCATTAAAAATATCCGAATTGGGTGCGACTGAAGATATGATTGATGGAATTACGGAAGGAACACTTATTCTTGAAGGTGGATATAAAGTTTTATCAAAAGATGAAGTAAAACAGATCATTAAAGCAAGCATGTAAAAGATGGAGATAAAAGTAGAGGAGGGGTGAGACATTGAAATACACAAAACTTGGTAATTCGGATTTAAATGTATCCCGTATCTGTATGGGGTGTATGGGCTTTGGCGATGCAACGAAAGGCCAACACAGTTGGACGATAGATGAAGAACAGTCAAGGGAAATCATAAAAAGGGGACTTGATCTGGGAGTGAATTTCTATGATACGGCGATTGCTTATCAGAGTGGAACCAGCGAGCAGTACGTGGGTCGTGCACTTAGAGATTTTGCAAAGAGAGAGGATGTGGTTGTTGCAACAAAATTCCTCCCGAGAACACCGGAGGAGATTAAAAGCGGAATCACCGGCCAGCAGCATATAGAAAACATGATCAACACAAGCCTCCAGAATCTTGGCATGGACTATGTGGATCTGTATATCTATCACATGTGGGACTGGAATACGGATATTTATGATATCATGGATGGCTTAAATCGAATCGTGAAAGCCGGTAAGGCAAGATATATTGGCATTTCAAACTGCTTTGCATGGCAGATTGCAAAGGCCAATGCACTGGCAGAGAAAGAGAATTTTGCAAAGTTTGTTTCTGTTCAGGGGCATTACAACTTAATTTTCCGTGAAGAAGAGCGGGAGATGGTTCCGTATTGCGAGGAAGAAAACATTGCACTTACTCCTTACAGTGCACTGGCAAGTGGAAGACTTTCCAGAAAGCCCGGTAAAGACGATACCAGGAGAGCTGCTGAGGATATTTATGCGAAGTTTAAATATGACGCTACGAAAAATCAAGATGCTGTGATTATCAGTCGTGTTGCTGAGCTTGCAGAGAAACACGACGTGACCATGACGGAAGTATCACTGGCATGGCTTCTTACCAAGGTAACAGCCCCGGTAGTTGGAGCAACGAAACTCCACCATATAGAGGGGGCAGCAAATGCAGTAAATCTGGAACTGACGGATGAAGAAATGGTTTATCTTGAAGAGCCATATGTACCTCATCCGCTTGCAGGAGTTATGGCGCAAAACAAGAGAACTGATGCGTCAAAGAAACATGTGTGGACCACGGGTACACAAAAGATTTTGAGAGGAGAGAAATAAGATGACAGAAAAAATAGTGCAGACAGCAGGAAGAAATCAGCTTGGGAAATTTGCACCGATGTTCGCACATTTAAATGATGATGTGCTGTTCGGTGAGGTATGGAATGAAGAAGCAATTGACGTAAAAACCAAATGTATTATTACGGTGGTTTCGCTTATGGCTTCCGGAATAACGGATTCTTCTCTGACATATCACCTTCAGAATGCGAAGGCACATGGGGTGACTAAGGAAGAAATCGCAGCGATAATCACACATGCTACCATGTACGTAGGTTGGCCGAAGGGGTGGGCGGTATTTCGTCTGGCAAAAGAAGTATGGGAGGAAGAAGTTCCGGAGCTCACAGAAAAAGATCGATATCAGAACTCGATTGTCTTCCCGATAGGGGATGCAAATCCTTACGGACAGGTTTTTGTAGGTCAAAGTTATCTTGCTCCCGTTTCAACAGAGCAAGTACCGGTATTTAATGTGACTTTTGAACCGGGATGCCGTAATAACTGGCATATCCATCACGCAAAGAGCGGTGGCGGACAGATGTTACTATGTATCGGAGGAAGAGGATATTATCAGGAATGGGGAAAGGAAGCTGTGGAGATGACTCCGGGCAAAGTGATTAACATTCCTGCAGAAGTAAAGCATTGGCACGGAGCAGCACCGGATTCATGGTTCTCTCATCTTGCAATAGAGGTTGCAGGGGAAGAGGCAAGCAATGAATGGCTGGAAGCCGTATCAGATGAAGATTACGGTAAACTGAAATAGAAATAATGGAGGTATCGGATCATGATTAAAAAAGAAGAATTAAAGTTAGTAACAAAATGGGACAAGACTTTTCCAAAGAGTGAGAAGATAGATCATAGCAAGGTGACATTTGTAAACCGTTACGGTATAACCCTTGCAGCAGATATGTATATGCCTAAGAATGTGGAGGAAAAACTTCCTGCAATTGCAGTGTCAGGTCCTTTTGGAGCAGTTAAGGAACAGTGCTCAGGACTCTATGCTCAAACGATGGCTGAAAGAGGCTTTCTTACAATAGCATTTGACCCTTCTTTTACAGGAGAGTCTGGGGGAAATGTAAGATATATGGCATCTCCAGATATTAACACAGAGGATTTTATGGCTGCAGTAGATTTTCTTTCACTTAATGAAAAAGTTGATTCTGACAGAATCGGAATCATTGGAATCTGCGGATGGGGTGGAATGGCCATCAATACAGCAGCTCTTGATACGAGAATCAAAGCTACAGCTGCAATGACGATGTATGACATGACCAGAGTAAATGCCAGAGGGTACTTTGATTCTGAGGACAGCGAGGAAAAGAGATACGAAGCAAAGAAAGCCATATGTGCCCAGCGTCTTGAAGACTTAAAGATTGGAGCGTACAAGCGTGCAGGAGGCGTGATAGATCCGGTTCCTGAGGATGCGCCTTTCTTTGTAAAAGACTACTTTGATTACTATAAGACAAAACGAGGATATCATGTCCGCTCTCTTAACTCCAATGAAGGCTGGAATGTAATTGGTTGCGAATCTTTTGTAAACCAGCCAATCCTTAAATACAGCAATGAGATAAGAAGCGCAGTTCTTCTGGTACATGGTGAGAAGGCTCATTCCTGCTACTTTAGTAGAGATGCATATGCGGACATGATTAGGGACAGCAAGTATGCTGAAAATAAAGAACTTATGATTATACCGGATGCAGTGCATACGGACCTTTATGACGGTGGGGACAACAATTGGATTCCATTTGATAAGCTGGAAAGCTTTTTCAATGAATATTTGAAATAACCGTACTGATTACAGTTCCGGCATATGCTAAAAGACTTGAAAGCGTTTAGAGGTCTAAAATAATACCAAGGTTTTTGGCGTCTTTCTTGATTTCTTCTATGGCATATCCTGGCTTGAAATGGTTATGACTTTGAGCCATGTGCATAGGACTTCCGGGTTTGTATATCAGGTTTTTCATGACAACTCCCATGAACTTTGGGGGAAGTATGCTCATGGCGATAAGAAGCCCATTCTTTTTGAAGTTTTTTGCCTTAAGGTATGGAGTCATTTTTCGTATGTTCAGAACCATGTGAGAGAGTGCTTCGCTTGAGGAAATTGCTTCGCGAAATCCACCTGCCTCTACAGCTGCTCCCTCCATGGCAGCATTCATAAGATAATGGATGAAAAGCCATTGGTCAATATCTTTTTGCATGGAAATTTTGAAACCGGCGCTTTTGAATAGGTTTATGACTTCTTGTTCTCTGGAAGATGGAACCATACCGGTGCAACCGATTTCCACGGACTTCAATAAAATTCCATAGAGGTCGTTTCCTTCATATCCACCACCGGCACCGGGAAAACCAAATACGACTTGATTGGAAGGAATGGAACCGATTGCTTCGTAGACATTTCGTCCGTAGTTACAGAAGAAGAGCAAGGTAGCATTTCCGATTTTGGAAGTTAAAAAATCCATGGCAGCCGGGACCTGTTCCGGGTTCACACTTAGGAAAATTAAATCGTATTCGTGTGGTATAGGGATTTCATCTATGAAACAATTGTTCCAGTGAAATCTTCGGTAATCCTTAATTCTTCCGTCGTAAATCGTGGCGTTTATGCCTTGTGCATAGACGTCTTTTTTTTCTTTTCTGACATAAAAATCTACTGTGTGTCCAGCTTGTTCGAAGGCCCATCCGTATTGCGAACCAATTACGCCTCTTCCAAATACTAATATCTTCATGGTGTGATTTCTCCTTTGCCATATGTGTGTTGAATAATCAACATGTGTTTGATATTCTAATCTTATAAGTATAAATAATTGGAAACAATCGTTAATAGTACGACAATGTTGATAATTGAACAAATTGACAAAAGTGTTGATTAACAGGAGGAATATGGATAGAAGAGTACAGCGTACAAGAAAGCTTATTTTTAAAAGCTTCATGGATTTACTTAGAGAAAAGGGATTTGAAAAGATTACAGTGAATGATATCGCAGAGAGAGCGGATATTAACAGAGGAACTGTGTATCTTCATTTTCTGGACAAGTATGATATTTTTGAAAAATGTATTGACATTTATATTGAAGAACTCCTGTCCCAGTGTAGTGATCACGAAGAAATTCATCTTCAGGAAGAGGCCATGCGAAAGGTTTTTTTGTATTTGGAGGAACATATAGATTTATATAAATTACTTCATGAGAATGATAAATATGGAATGTTTCGGAAAAAGTTCACGAATGCTCTGCTTGGACAAGTTGGGATAGCTATGGCCGTGATGCCGGAAGAAATTGCGACATCATATGAAATTGCATCCCAGTTCCTGGTCAATGGACTCCTTGGGGTAATAGAGTGGTGGATTGGTAATGATATGCCTTGCAACGCAGAGGAAGCAACGGAAAAATTGTTAGCCTTTTTAAAACCATTCACGGACTATATTCCAAAGTGAATTGTATGTGGAAATCCCGTATGCCTTGGCTACATTCCTATGCTTATGGATACCGGTGGAAATTCAGGATCTCAGGCATCGGTTACTGTAATTCGTGGTATTTCTCTTAAGAAAGTTGATTTTGAAGATTTAGTGAAAGTTATTTGGAAGGAAATCAGAGTATGAGAGGAAAGCCATATGGAGAAAAAAATCATAACGGGAACGCCGTTTAAAAATTAAAAATTTATTGACCCAAACCCCTTTTGATTCGTGTTATTGATGAGGAGGTTGATAGATGAAAGCGAAAATGAGTACTCAGGAATTTGAGCAAATCTACGAAAAATATAAGTCGACTTTATACAGAATTGCATTTACATATCTGAAAAACAATCAAGATGTTCAAGATGTTCTTCAGGAAGTTTTCATGAAGCGTTATCAATGCAAAAAAAATTCCACTGATCGGATATATTTTTGAAGATGTTCGTGAAGATGTAAACTATAAAGGTGATTATCGTGGAATCGGTACACAGCTGAAAGATGAAAACAATAAAGACAAATATCAGAAGGCATCAGAAGGCATTACGATTAATCTGTCAGAAGTGTATTGTAACAAGCAGGCGTTATACATTCTAATGGAGATTAATACTAAAGAAAAATTGCCGGAAACCGAAAATCTGCAATTATTCACAGAAGAACAATATAGCTTTAGTTCCAATGTCAAATATGATGCGTTGGAATTTGAAGGGCATAAGGTTGACGACCACACATATGTTGGTTTGGTAAGATTAAACCTGAACGAGAAAATAGATGATATTAATGACTTACCGAATTCATTTGGCCTGGACTTAAAGGTAGAAAAAATAAAAGGTTTATTGTCAGATGTGGTTTTTGACGAAAATGCATCGGAAGGCAATGAATACGTCGTCCTTAATGGCCCTTGGAATTTTAATCTTAATGTGGATGTTAATCTGGATGATACTGTAGAAATTAATTTGAAAGACAGAGCGAAGGATGGACTGGGATTTTCTTCAATTATTAAAGACAGATTTGAACTGACTGTTTACAGTCTGGCTGATGATCCGCTGGATTTCGGAGAGTACATCCCGGTAGTTTTAAATGCTGATGGCAGAGTTATGAGTGTAGGGGGAAGTGGTCTCGTTAATACCTATGCAATCGGGAATGAAGATACTTCTTATGTGGAACTGTTCCTGTTTGATGGGTGTGAGTGGCTGGATGATATTAAGACAAACTACTGGATTACCAGTGAAGGTCTGACCGATAAAAATGAACTGGCAGCCTTTAGAAAAACAATGCTTAACAGATGCAAATATTATACAAAGGTTGAGTTTGAAAAATAAGTTTTGTTACACCGTTAAAGTGCAATCTTATTCCCCGGATAAATAACCTAAAATGATATCGAGGTCTCTTTTGAGACCTCGTATTTTATTCACTGGCCCCTTTTGCATGCTTATGTACCTAAAAATGCACATCGTTTTTGATAGGATAAGGCCAAAATAAGCGTGCCAACAGGGAGGAACTTGCAATTATGGAACAGATGACACTTGACCAGTGGAGAAAAATTTTTAACTCTGCCCAGAAAGTCGAAAAAATAAAGGAAAAAAAGAAACAAATATGTCATGAACGTCCAAAACATGACATTACCTGGGAAGAAATAGAGGTATCTCCCGGCGTTCCATGGATTAGTAAAGATATTATTACTGATTTTGCAAGATATCTGCTATTGGAAAGCGGTGAACTAACATTTAGCATAGCTAAACGCATAAAAGCAAATTATGAACCGATAACAGGAAATTGGTTTATAGAAAGGAAAACATTGGCTCAGAACATCGTACTTTGTACGGTGAAATATGGACTGAAATCATATAATGCACTTCAGATACTCGAAGCCACGCTGAATCTCAGAGAGATAAAGCTATATAAATCAGATGGAAAATATGATGAGGAGAGAACTCTAGCAGCACTTGAAAAACAGAGATTGCTTATGGAATTATTTAAGAAGTGGGTATGGGAGGATGAAGATCGGAAATGGGAAATTGAAGAAGCGTATAGCAATATGTTCGGAAAGTTCAAATCGGAACGGTTTGATGGAAGTGAACTTCAATTTCCCGCTATGGATTCTTCCAAGGAATTATTTGATTATCAGAAAGATGCGGTACAGAGAATTATTTCTCGAAAAAACACGCTTTTAGCATTTGATGTGGGTGCTGGAAAAACTTTTATTATGATAGCGGCAGCTATGATTATGCGTCAGAAAGGAATTTCGCGTAAAAATATGTTTGTAGTGCCTAATAATATTGTAGGGCAGTGGTCGAAAATATTCAAAGAATTATATCCTCATGCTCGGTTACTGGTAATTGAACCAAAGAACTTTAAGAGGCCTGTACGAGATAAAGCAATACAGCAAATGAAATATGGCGATTACGATGGAATAATCATTGCTTATAGTTGCTTTGAAATGATACCGATTTCCGTAGATTATATCACTTCGGTAATGCATGATAAGGTTTCCGAAATAGATGCAGCAATAGAAAGAATTAAACATGAATCAGGATCAAGGACTGCACTTGAAAATGAGAAAAAAAGGATTCTTAAGATGTCTAGGGAACTTATTGAAAGCATGGACTACGAGTCTTTTTCAATTTCTTTTGACGAATTAGAGATAGGGACCTTGTTTCTTGATGAGGCACATAATTACAAGAATCTTCCTATCAAAACCAAAATGAAAAATATCAGAGGAATCAATGTTACCGGATCTAAGAAATGTGAAGATATGCTTCAAAAAGTACGATATGTGCAGGAGTCGGTTGAAGGACGAGGCGTAGTATTTGCCACGGGAACTCCTTTATGTAATTCTCTTGCTGACGCTTATGTTTTGCAGAGGTATTTGCAGAATGATGTACTTATGGAGATGCATCTAGACGTATTTGACAATTGGATTAAAACCTTTGCTAGACCGGAGAGGTTGGCCGAGGTGGATGTAGATACTAGCCATTACAGGTTTGTAACACGGTTTGCGAAGTTCTTTAATCTCTCGGAACTCTCAAAGATGTTTTCTGATATTGCGGTATTTCATGCTATGGGAAAGGAAGCCGGAATACCGGATTCTGTAGAATACATAGACCGGATAATTAAAAAGAATCCAGAATTGATGGACTATATGCTTACCTTGGTAGAAAGAACGGAAAATATAAGAGCAGGTGAGGTTAATTGCAAAGCAGATAATATGCTGAAGGTAAGCATTGATGGAAGGAAGGCAGCACTTGATCTGAGGCTTGTTCAAAGAGAACAGCCGGTGGTGACTTCTAAAGTTTCGGAATGTATTGCTAATGTGTTTGCGATATATAATCAGTATAAAGGGTGTTCCCAACTTGTATTCTGCGATTATTCCACACCTAAAAATGATGAGTTTAACGTGTATAACGCGATAAAAGATGGATTGATAGAATGGGGGATTCCCGAGACGGAAATTGCTTTTATTCACAGTTACCACACAGAGAAGAGAAAACTGGCACTTTATCAGAAGGTGAATGAAGGCAAAGTTCGTGTTTTGATAGGGTCGACTTTCAAACTTGGCATAGGTGCAAATGTACAGGAAAAACTAAAAGCGATTCATCATTTAGATGTTCCTTGGAGACCGGCTGATGTAGGACGGATTTTGCGGACATTCAAAATAAAAAAGAATGTGGAGGTAACAGACAATGGCAAAGACAATTTTTGAGGAAATGGG
>CACXEU010000069.1 GCA_902766735.1 uncultured Lachnospiraceae bacterium | reverse complement strand
GGAAAAATGAAAATCGTAGTAATTAACGGACAAAATCATAAAGGGTCCACATATCATATTGGAAACGAACTTGTGAAGAAATTAAATGGTGAAGTTACAGAGTTTTTCCTGCCAAAAGACTTTGGAGAGTTTTGTGTGGGATGTACAACATGTTTTGTGGAATCGGAGGAAAAATGTCCGCATTATTCTAAAATTGAAAACATTACAAAGGCCATCGATGCAGCAGATGTTATTATCCTGACAAGCCCTGTTTATGTATTTCACGCAACAGGTGCAATGAAGGCGTTGTTGGATCATTATGGATATCGCTGGATGATTCACAGACCTGAAGAATCAATGTTCTCAAAACAGGGAGTTTGCATTACAACTGCGGCAGGTGCAGGAATGAAATCTACATTGAAAGATATGGCAGATAGCTTTTTCTCTTGGGGAGTTGCGAAGCGGTATAAATACGGAATGGCTGTTGCAGCCACAGGATGGGATGAAATCAGTGAAAAAAAGAAGACAGCCATTGACCGAAAAACTACAAAATTGGCCAAGAAGATTACAAAGAGAGTTGGGAAAGTTAAACCTGGCATTGCAACCCGAATGTATTTCTTGATGATTAGCAAGATGCAGAAAAAAGGTTGGAACGAAGCCGATATGGAATATTGGAAGAAAAAAGGATGGACTGAGAATAAGCGTCCTTGGAAGAAATAGAAGGGATAAATTAAAAAATCTTGGACGAAATTATGATAAAAAGTAAATTTTGTGTACTTTAATTGATTCAGGAAAAAGGGAGTTAAGAAAATGAACAAAAGCAATGATAGCTATCTGTTAAGTGCTTATCTTGCAGAGACAGAATCTATTGACTACAACAATAAGAACATACAAATAAAAGTGAATGAAATCAAGCAAAAGTCAAATTCTGATATGGATTATATTGAGAAGGCATACATATTTGTACGAGATGAAATACCTCATTCATGGGATATTAAGTCAGAGATTGTATCACGCAAGGCAAGTGACGTGCTAATCAATGAGACAGGAATATGCTGGATCAAATCCTGTCTTCTTGCTGCATTACTTAGAGCCAATGGAGTTCCATCAGGCATATCTTATCAATACCTTACAAGAGCAGATGATAACGCAGACGAAGGTTACATTATACATGCGTTAAACACAGTATATATTTATGAACTTAATAAATGGATCAGGCTTGATGCAAGAGGAAATAAAGAAAATGTTCATGCACAATTTAGTCTTAATGAGGAAAAATTAGCTTTCCCGGTAAGAAGTGAGATAGGAGAAGTTGATTACAGGGATAATCATCCGGATTTGGATGAAAGGTTAGTTGAGATATTAAACGAAAGTGAAAATATATTGGAAGTGCAAGCAGATTTTATCCCAGTCTGATAAGACGCCCACTTCCATAATTGGTGATTATAAACAAAGTGATTAAAAATGTGTGGAGGTGTTTATGAGTAAAATACTATTTTTAACAAGTAGTCCTTTTGTAGGTAGGGGGCTTCCGTATAGTACAGAAAATGAATTTACCAGCCGTATGCAGAAGGCAGTAGAACAATATAATAAGGCATTGTTTATTACAGCATCCCCAGATGATATGGAAGAAACAGATGCTTTTGCATTTGGAATCAAATATACAGCAGAAATATCAGGTATGATATTTGAAGCCTATAATGTGTTAGACAGACGGAATCAAAATGATGCTGAAAAGTTAGTAAAGGAAAGCAACTTTATTATACTAGGTGGTGGACATGTTCCGACACAGAAAAAGTTCTTTGATGAAATTAGATTAAAAGAGTTGCTTGAAGATTTTGATGGCGTTATCTTTGGAATTAGTGCAGGAAGTATGAATAGTGCGACAGAAGTTTATGCTCAGCCGGAGCTGGAAGGGGAATCGGTAGACCATGAATATGTAAAATTCTTTCCAGGACTTGGACTGACTGAAACTAAGCTTCTTCCACACTATCAGGATATAAAAGATGATTTCTTAGACGGAAAAAGATTGTTTGAAGACATTACATATGCGGACAGTATTGGTCATAAGTTTATTGCAATTCCGGATGGCAGCTATCTGTATTCTGAAGACGGCAAGGAAGAAATCATGGGAAAATATTATGTTATAAGTGACGGAACTATTAAGGAAATGAACTAATCGGAAAGAAGAAAAGGCGTTGCCACATCAATACAGGTTCAGCCAAAAGCATAATAAATAAGACTCACAACGATTGGGCAATATTGGAAAAGCATGATACCAACAAAGATGTTACTTTATGGATATCATCAGATTGCAAAAGGAGAAAAGATGGATAGAAAAGAAATAGTTACAGAGAGTCTTGTTTATATTGAGAAGCATTTGAAGCAAAAAGTAAGCATTGAGGAAATTGCAGATTATGTAGGTTATTCAAAGTTTTACTTTTCCAGAATGTTTAAGCAGGAAATGAACATTTCCATAATGGAATATGTCAAGGAAAGAAAAGTGATTGATGCTTCGGAGTCCATTCTGCGGGGAAATAAAATTCTGGATGTGGCAATTGAATATGGATGGGAATCTCACAGTGGATTTATTAAGGCTTTTAAAAGTTATTATGGATTTTCGCCCTCTCTTTTGTATGCGATGAATTTAGAAATCATGCATTTAGGAGGTAGTGATATGAATCGTTATGCTTTTTATGAAAAAACTGAGGAACATTTGCTGAAGGAAGAATTATTTGATTTATTAAATCGGAAAATGACAGAAAACAAATTGGATTCTTCGGAGTTGGAAAAGGTTTACGCTTTCTGTCAGAAGGTGTATGCAGATAGGAAACGATATTCCGGAGATGAGTATGTTACCCATTTACTAAATGTGTCGTTATTACTTTTGCAAATGGGTGCTGAATCCAACGTAGTTTATGCAGGTATGTTTTGTGATGTGTTTCGAAAGACAGATGTCACAATCGATGACATAAAGAATGCATTGCCAAAAGATGTTGCGCAAATCATTATTCGATTAAGAGATTATGATATTGAGAAGGATGGTCTGGTGGATGAAGAATGTACTGTGATAAAAATGGCAGAGCGCCTTCATAATATGAGAACTATCGAATATATGGAGGAAAGTGAAAAACAGAGAAGAGCAAAAGAAACGATCTCCATTTTTATGCCGGTAGCCAGGAAATTAAAAAATGAAAAGGTTATCAACGAATTAAATAAGATATCAATGAAATATGTTATGGAATCCTAATGAAAG
>CACXEU010000068.1 GCA_902766735.1 uncultured Lachnospiraceae bacterium | reverse complement strand
TGAGGAAATGCCTGTGTATCATGGTGAACCTTATGTGGTTCTAAAGAATAATGAACCGAATTTTTCTGAAACAGAGCGGCAGCAGAAGAAGGCTTTTGAAACTTATAGTGATTTGGATTCTTTGGGAAGACCAGGCGTGGCTTTTGCCAATATCTGTCAGGAACTTATGCCAACGGAAAAGCGTGGAGAGATTGGGCATATCAAACCGGTTGGATGGAATTTTGCCAAGTACGATATTGTAGACGGAAAATATCTGTATAACCGTTGTCATTTGGTTGGGTATCAGTTGGCAGGGGAAAATGCCAACGAAAAGAATCTGATGACAGGAACCCGTTATATGAATGTGGAAGGAATGGAACCCTTTGAAAATATGGTGGCCGATTATGTGAAAGATTCAGGGAATCATGTCCTGTACCGGGTGACACCGGTTTATCAGGATGCTAATCTCCTAGCCAGTGGTGTTCAAATGGAAGGTTATTCTGTGGAAGATGAAGGCAAGGGAATCTGCTTTCATGTATATGTTTTTAATGTACAGCCGGGAGTAGAAATCAATTATAAAAGCGGAGAGAGTCATTTAAAGGATGACTATGAAAGCACAACGGAAACAGTAACAGACATGGAATCGGAAAACAGTGAAATACAGGATTACATTCTGAATATGAACACAAAGAAATTTCACCGTCCATTTTGTGATAGCGTAAAGGATATGAAGGAAAAGAATAAGAAGCCGGTAAAGGATTATCGTGAAAATATTATGAAAGAAGGATATCAACCTTGCAAACGTTGTAATCCTTAAAGGGAAATATTGAAGCCAGGGGTGTTTCATAGACAGCAAGGGTAGTTTTTGATAAAATAAGTTGTAAAAATGGTAAAGGAGATTGACGCATGAAAATTGGAATAGTTATTGCAATTGAAAGAGAACTGGAAGCTTTTTTGAAAAGTAATTATGAAATCGAAGAATTTAATGATGGAGCATTTACCTGTTTTAAGACAGTGGTAAATAATAATGAAGTTTATGCTGTAAAGTCTGGTTGGGGATTAATCGATGCAGCTATGGCGACCCAATACCTTATTACAAAATATAACGTGAAGAGCATTTTAAACTTTGGTGTTACCGGTGCCCTTGACCCTAGCTTAAAGGTGTCAGATCTCTTTTATGTCAGCAAGTGTGTGAACTTTGATTTCGATACCTCTTCCATTGATGACGTTACAAAGCATCAGTATGGAGACATGGAGGATATGTTTGTTTACTTGGACAAGGATTTGATTGCACTGCTGAAAACCATTGAGCCAAATATTAAAGAGGCGGTGGATGCTTCCGGTGATATGTTTGTAGAAGAGATTGCGGATAAAGAAGCGCGTTTTGCAATTGGATGTAATATTTGTGATATGGAAATTGTGGCAATTGCCAGAGTGTGCTATTTAAATAATGTAAAATGTTTATCCATTAAAAGTATTTCCGATACATATGATGGAGACGGAAGTGACTTTGAGAAGAATGTTCGCTCATCTGCGAATAAGGCATTCCAGATTATTGATAAATTATTAAATGAAATGAATGAGTAAGTAAGGAAACCATTATTATAGAAAGCGTTGTTGGCAGTCTGCTGACAACGTCTTTTTATGATATAGAGAATAATTGACGGTCTATCATTATTCCTGTATGATGAAAAAAGAATAGTTTGAGGAGAGAAAATAATGAGAAACAGGAGAAATTGGAAAAAAGTAATTGCCGGTATTGTGTCGGTAACATTGGTCGTGGGAAGTATTGTTTTCACACCGAAAAAAACGGAAGCAGCAGTTTATGCAGAAAAAGGCGCTTTTGGCGTAGGTCAGGGAAAGCAGATTCCGGACCATGTGTTTGCACCCTTCGTGGATATTGCATCTTATGTGAATGACTCGGAATTCGCAGTGGCAGGTTCCCTAAGCTTGGAAAAAATGTATAAGGACACAGGAATTCTTTATTACAACCTGGGCTTTATTACAGCTACAACCGGTGGCAGTGTTAATAATGGAAAAGTAGATTGGTCCTGGGGTGGTTATTCCACCATTTCAGAAAATTCCACGGATAAATTTCAGCTAAATGGAATTAAGAAATCCATTAACTATATCCGTTCCAAAGGCGGGGATGTGATTATTTCTGTCGGTGGTTTAAATGAAGGAAATTTGTTTCAGGCTACCCAGGATGAAGATGTTTTATTTAATACCTATATGGATATTGTTCAGGGGTACGGATTAACCCGTCTGGATTTGGATATTGAAGGAAACGGTCAGGGAAAACAGATTAATATAGCCAATGCAAAGGCGTTAAAGCGTGTTCAGGCTGCAACGGGAGTGGAAATTGTCTTGACACTGCCGGTATTGCCTACGGGACTCACAGACCTGGGTCGTGGAACCATGGAGGCTTATATTGAAAATGGAGTAGATGTAAAGATGGTCAATATTATGGCAATGTGTTATGGAAGCGGTGTGGTATATCCGGGGGAAACCTATGCGCAAGCTTCCGTTCGCGCCATTGATAATACAGCTCAGCAGATTAAGGCGGCATATGCCGGCATTGGAACCAATATCAGTGATGCCACAGCTTACGGAAAAGTCGGGGTAACGGTATCAATCGGAGAAGAAAGTGCCAGCTTCCCAATCTGGACGACAGATTATTCGGAAGTGGTAAATCAGAAAGCTATTGATTCCAATATCGGAATGACATCCTTCTGGTGTCTGAATCGTGACTGTCAGCATTATGGAACAAATAACGGTATTTACGGAATGTACGAACACACGAATGTGTTTAAGACCTTTATGGGCGAGAACGCTTACCAGATTCCGGATCCAAGTGAAGAGGAAACAGAAGCCGGCGGTACGGTGATTCCACAGTGGGATAGTGCAGATGCTTATACGGGAGGTGCTCAGGTAGTACATAACGGAAAAATCTGGGAAGCCTCCTGGTGGACACAAAATGAAGAACCGGGGGATGAAAGCATCCCGGCAAATCCTTGGAAGTATGTTCGTGATGCGTCGACTACGCCGGAACCAACCACAGAAGTGCCAACTACACAGGAGCCAACGACTGAAGAGCCGACCAAAGTGGCGCTGGAAATCAATGGAGTGCAAATCAGTACAACATTGGGAGGATTTCGAGTGGTTTATTCCGCACAGGACGATGATCAAGAAATTGAGGAAGTCGGATTGGTTTACGGACTATCCGCAACTGATGAAGATATGGTTGTTGGCAGTAAAAACAGCACTGTTTATTCTTTCCCTACTACGGACGAGGGAAAACTGAAACGGAATATGAGCAGTTTCAGTAATGGAAAGAGTTATGCGATGACCATGAATTTCCTTCGCAATGCACGTTTCTATAATGCACAGATTGATGTAAGAGCTTATGCAAAATTAAAGAATGGTGGATATACTTATAGCAGCACACGTCATTTTACAGTCTTTCATGTGGCACAGCAATTGTACGAAGGGGAAATGATGACGAATGAGGCGGCACATAATTATCTGTACTATAATATATTGAAAATTGCAGATCCGAATTATGTGTTCCATCAGTATGATTTAAGAAAAACTTTGGTGAAATAACCGAGAGGTTGTATAAATAAGAAAATATGGATATAATAGACGTCGGAAAACTGACAGAGGGAGGTTACTATGAAAAGAGAAAACATTGTTTGGAAGGATCGCAAGAGAAACTTTTTAGGATTGCCTTGGACCTTTACCAAGTACGCATTGGACAAGGAAAGACTTTTCATTGAAACAGGAGTATTAAGTTCTAGAGAAGATGAAGTTCGTCTTTATCGAATCACAGATTTAACATTGACAAGAAATCTTTGGCAGAGAATCATCAGAACAGGAACCATTCATTGTGATTCGGCAGATAAGACGATGAAGAATTTCGACATTAAAAATATAAAGAATGCATCGGAAACAAAAGAAACACTTTCTAATTTTGTGGAAGAGGCAAGAAGAAAGAATCGTGTTTATGCCAGAGAAAGTATGGAATACGATTATGATGAAGATAGTGATGTGGAATATGAAGAAGACAATCACTAAAAAGTGGAGGTAACAATGGCAACAAAGAATGTTCCGGTAGAAACGACGGAAGAGAAATATGACCGTGCCAGCCGGTTGGAAAAATCTGTGAGAAGCTTGCAGAGAGATAAGGAACGTGGAGAAATCTACCAGAAGGCAGCAGATTTGTTTGCATCTTTGGGAGATTTTCAGGATGCAAAAGCTCGGGCAGAGAAGTGCGAAAAAAAAGCAAAAGAGTTTAAAGAGAAATATAAGCAGCAGGAAAAAGTTCGTAAGCAGGCTGAGAAGCAGCAGAAGGTAGAAGAAAATCCAAAGAAGCAGATTAGAAAAAGAGAAATCAGACTTGCATTATTGGGAATTCTGATACTGGCGATGGGATGCGCAACTATTTTTATGAAAACAAAGCCTGGAAGATATTTTAGAGCTGACATATTTGGGAAAATTGGATTTTATGAAAAGTCTTATAAAATGTTTAATAACTTAAAGGACTATAAAGATAGTGAAGAGAGATTCAAGGAAAGCTGCTATAAAGATGGCATTGCAAAACTGGATGCTGAAGATTACGAAGCGGCAAAGAAATCGCTCCGGAAATTGGATGATTATAAGGACAGTGACGAAAAACTGACAGAAGCAGAATTGGAACTCCTTAAGCAATGTGAAATAGGAAAGGATGCGTTGTTTGGAGAATATCGTTGGATGGTTATGGAAAAGGAAGAAGATAAACTCTTTCTTGTGAAAATGGTTCCAATTAATGGGGTGCCCTACGATAAGAAGAAGGCAACATCCTGGGAAGACTCATCTGTAAGAAAATATCTGAATGGAAAATTTATGGATGAAACATTTAATAAAGCAGCGCAAAAGAGAATTTTAAAAAGTACTGTTGAAGTGCCGGTTACATCGGATAAGACTATTACAACTCAGGATTATTTATTCTTCCTGACAGCAGAGCAGGCAGAAAAGTATCAGAAGCCATTATCAAATTATTTAAGAGATTGGTGGCTTTTAGATATGGGTCAGGAAGAGCATACAGCACAGTTTGTATCTCGAGGTGTTGCCAAGAAGCATGGATCACAGCTTGTATCGCGTGGTGTTGTTATGAAGTATGGCTATGAAATGTCAGATAAAAACATCTTTATGCGACCGGCAATGTGGATTTCATTAAAGTAATTATTTTAGAATAGAACGTAAATAAAAAGGGATTGTCGAAAGACAATCCCTTAGTCATTTTATCTGGAAAACTATTTATTAGTTACCTGACTATAATAAATGGAGATGGAATAGGAACCATTTGCCTCATACTGGGAATAAAGACTTAACATCACGTCCTTTGTACGCCAGAATGTAGTTTTTGTACCGTTACTATAAGAACGAACTAAATTTGGTTCTCCATAAGATGAAGTATTTGCACCAACAATGGCATCGTAGTTTTCCGGAGTGGATGCTCCAAAAAGAACACGAACTTCCACGAGCTTCTTATCTTTTAATACATACATGATACCGGATGTCGGATCTGCCGGATTTACTGTTCCACCAAAGAACTGTGGTGCGGAACCATTGACGAAATGATATTTTAAGTAAGAATATCCGGATTTATCCTGTGCATCGGTAATAGAACCTTCATCAGTATCTTTATTCTTCTTTTCCATTTTCTGAATCTTCTTAAGAGAAGTTCCAAGTTTAATATCTCTTACAGGTTTTACATCAGCTTTAATCGTAGCATAGAAATCACCATTTTCATTTACAAGCTGCAATGCAGTCGTCTGAACTGCTGCTGGATTGCTTCCATCCGTAGTTGCTGTTTTATCACCGGATCTGGAAAAAATCAGGAATCCAACAACGAGAAGCAGAATCACGGCAGATGCAACGATGATATAAAGTTTATTTTGATCCATATTGTTATTTTTGGTTTCTTTTGACATAAAGCGCCTCCTTACAAATACTCCTCAATAGTATCATAAAAAAGGGTCAAAATAAAGTTTAAAATAAGGAGTTACGCTTTGACTTAGTGATTTTTGTACACGAAAAAGCTTTTTTCCGATGGACTTGATTCTACCACCTTTGTGCCGTCGCCAATGTAGACTTTCTTGCCACCAATTTTAGTTACATAATCGTTAATCATTTTTCTGATATTAAAACGAAGGAAAAATCAATATTGAAACTTATTTGTAATCTGTTATAATAGTGGGGTAGTACCTAATACTTATTAGAGTCTCTCCTAAGACTCGTAAGTATACTAACATATTTTTCAGTCCGGAACGGTTAAGGCAAGGGGGCCCTAACCGTTCTTTGCGTTTAGCTACGAGACACACATATCCGAAAGAGAATTACCCCCGAAAGGTCAAAAGAGCCGAATGGTGGGTGCAAAGGAAGAAATTTTTAAGGAGAAAGTTACCCCCGAAAGGTCAAAAGAG
>CACXEU010000067.1 GCA_902766735.1 uncultured Lachnospiraceae bacterium | reverse complement strand
TCCTGTCACTGTAACTTCTGCAACAGCTTGAGATGTGCCTGAAATATTTTGAGAAGAGCGAAACTCCGGCAAATCCAAGAAGGGAATCCTGTCAATAGCCTCATCTGTTTCTTCAAATGTCCTTATTTCATCCCCGACATCAATCTCTTCACTACTAAAATCGGTATCCTGATCATTCCGGTTCGTTTCCTCGTCCGAAACGCCAACAGCAGCATTTAAGCCATAATCTATCTTCTCGATTTGTTTCTTTTTATACCGGAATACCTTCTGTTCATTCTCATATAGAAAAGAAACAACCTCCGCTGCCGTTTTGCAATTTAAAGGGTCAAACAGCCTATCCTTAAAGTTGCCAACCACAAGAACCCCGTCATAGTACTTGCGGGAGTTGAATCGGCTCGGGGTGACAATATCGATCCCGCCGAATCTGTAAGAAGGTATCATCATTTTCAAAAGATCAGCGTAATATGCCTTAGGCACAACAATCGCTATGTTCGATTTCTTTGTAAAGTAATCATCTATATAATGATATATAGAATCGTATTTAAGGCTGTTTGAATACTCAGCCTTGTATTGTTCATCTATTGCATCAATAAGTTTAAGGCAAGCTTCCTGATAAACACCCGCCTCTTCAGCAAGATCCAAAAGTTCCGTAATCCGCTTTTGCGGAGACACCACCCCAACATGAATCTTATTATCCGCAATCGCCCCTTCCAAACGTTCCATAGGAAACGGCGCAGTGTTTAATAGATTGATCAAAGAATAAGCAATGGAAACAAATTGATTTTTCTTTCTTTCATCCCATGAAGAATTCTGGATATTTCTCAATTCGTTTCTTATTTTCTTATATTGTTCCCATGTCCACCCACCATCGACTATTTCATAATCAATTGAGCTGTAGAGAATATTTTTTTCTTGTTCATGCAATTCATCGATTAAAGCATTGCTACTATTATCATTTAAATGAGTTTCAAAACATCTCAGATATTTTTTCGTACATGCGTAAACCGATTTTTCACTTGGATGCTCAATAGCATATTTGCCGAGAACAGAATTCAAAATACCGCTGATATTGATATGTTTTAATGACTTACGATTGAGAAGATCCTCTAATTCAGTGTCTTCCGTAGCACATGGAGTGATCCCTATTATTACCAAATCTTCTGCTTTGTTTTCTCTGTCAAGGATCAGATCTCTGGCAGATGATATTGTTCCGACTACTCTTATGACAGGAGTTAACTTCAACTGATTAATGCCGATCTGATATTCTTCACCGGATGAAGTAAAATAGGAAGTCGGACATATATCCTCCAGATCTACGCGTTTGTCTTTATATTTGATAGAAACATTTTTAATAATATCGGTAATATAGCTTCTATCGCAAACCACTACGGCAGATTCATCAACAACTGAAGGTATTTTATCTTGTGGTATGTCAAATAAAAAAGCTAAAAAATCCTCCCTGTTCGAAGCTTTCTTCCGTAATCCCATTCCGTCGGTTCTCACCGAAGATCCATAATACGGCTTTATCAGGCTTCTCTTATCACTTTTTACATAAGTTGTTGTCGGGCCATTTTTCCCTTTGGCATCCTGCAGTAAAACACAGTAGGTCCCGTTAATTCCTTTTCCCGGATCAGTTTGTATACCTTTCCATCTGTATCTAGTATTTCTATACACTACGATGTCATCTATTTGGAAATCCGGATATTCCTCTTCTGACTCCAGTTCTCGGCGAACACAATCTAATGAAGCAACAAGTATTGAAAGCACATCAAAACATAAGGAACCTGTGTGAAGGGTAAACAGAACTTCTCTTTTGCCGGAGAAAAATTTCTCTGTTAAGAATTTTGCATAGTCTCGCAGAACCGCATCTCCAGACAAAACTTCTTTTCCGTAAAAAATCTCACATTGTTCAATTACGACCTCAGAAAGTTTTTCCCCATTCATCTGCTTCGGCACCTCATTGCCCGTTTATATTGTTCACATGTTTAAAACATATTTTCCTCTCGAGATTCGACGTATCTTTCCCCTTTTTGTCATCTCAGACAGAAGGACATTGGTGCATCCCCTTGAAGTACTCAGCAAAAGTCGAACATCTTCATTCGTAATTATTTTATTCTGTTCCAAAAGGCCAATCACTTTCTCTCCCTGCGTAAATGGAGGAATATTATCTCCCCTTTGATATTTGATATAACGTGTTCTTTTTCCATTTGACACAGATATCAACTTATTCTTATCTGTCATCCGCTTTAGCAGGTTTCCAGCCTGTACCGCATTAAGATCAAGCAGCTCCATTACATCTTTCCTTGTGAAAAAGTCGTTATTTTCCGCTAATGCGCATACGACATCATCCTGCTGCTTTTCAAGCTCGGAAAAACATTTCAGCATAAATTCAGCCATAGTTCTGATCACCGGGATTGAAACCGAATTCCCTAATTGTTTATATTTTTGTTCATCGGTAATTTCATCTGGAAAGCCAAAAGCATCATTTCCCTCTTTATCTAAAAAAGCATATCCGACAAATCCTTGCAATCGCCCCCACTCAGTAGGCGTCATTGTTCTTATACCTTCAGAATTTAAAGGTGTTTTTCTACCCGGAATTTTTTTCCCTGCGACGCCTTCTTTTGGTTGATATATTAAATTTCTTTCTTTTCCGGAACCGCCGGTTGCCAAAATTGTATTAGCAACGGGATGCTCTTTGCTTTTTTGATTAACGACACAATAGCCAAAACCATTTCCGTTTTTATGATTTCTGGCTCTATGTCTCTTCAGGGTCTCCAGATATCCCTCTGCCATGTAATACTTATCATCAACATTCTCTTCAAGTATTTCATTTACATCCTTAAAAATCACTTTCTCAGATAAATCCGGCAACTGCTCATTCAAACGTTTTGTTGCTCGCCCGTATTTCTTCTTACTGAAAGCCATGATATATGCCCTGGGACGATTTTGCGGCAATCCAAAGTATCTGGTATTTCGCACAAGAGAAGCTCTGCTATAAACATAATTTCCGTCTTCATCGATCGTTACTCCAATGACACGATAGCCAAGTTCTTCTTCAAGTGTTTGTATTATTGTTTTTATGGTATTTCCCTTATCATGTGAAACCAAGTTCTCAACATTTTCAAGAAAAATCGCCCGGGGATTTGTCCTTGAAATAATATCTGCTATGTCAAAAAAAATCGTTCCACGGGTCTTATCACGAAAGCCCAGCTGATCTCCTATTCTGCTGAATGGCTGACATGGAAAACCGGCAAGCAGTACATCATAATCTGTATCTACAACCTTTTGTTTGAACTCTTCAGATGTTAAATCGTTGGTCGGATCTTCTTTAAAAAGATATTTGTATGTTTTTACCGCGGCCGGATCGATTTCCGCCGATAATACATTTTTAAAGGAGCCGGTTAATTCAAACCCCTTCCTTATTCCGCCTATTCCGGCACATAAATCGATCGTTTTATAAATCATCGCATCCTCTTTTTCTCTTTCCAAACGGATTCAACTTGATCAGCGCAGCTGCATACATCTGATTTTATTTCTTTTCCCCAAAATCGAAGAACAGTCCAACCCTCAGCCTCCAAGTTGTTGTTTACCTCAACATCTCGTTTAATATTCCTTTCAATTTTTGGAATCCAAAACTCTCGCCTTGTCTTAATATCGTTTTTCCTGTGCTCCCAATCATATCCGTGAAAGAACTCACTATCGCAAAATACAGCTATCTTTTTCCCTATAAACGCGATGTCCGGGTGACCGAATACAGTTTTAACATTCTTGCGATACCGTAAGCCGCGCTTCCACAATTCCTTTCGAAACAACCGCTCTATCTCCGAATCTTTGTTTTTTACCGCCTGCATATTCTTATGTCGCTGTTCAGGAGTAAGTCTGTCCATTAAAAATCACCTCCTGCGATTTTGCCGGATTTTATTTCTCGATATCTCTTTTTTGTCCTTTATAGCTTATGATATCGCCGAAATCGCAGTCCAGTTTTTCACAGATTTTCCCCAAAACTTCAAGAGAAACCGGTGCGCCCTTTCCCATCTTGGCAAGTGTGCTCGAGCTGATTCCGACCCGGTTCACCAGATCCATCCGTTTCATATTTTTATCTATCAACAGTTTCCATAAACCGTTATACGAAACG
>CACXEU010000066.1 GCA_902766735.1 uncultured Lachnospiraceae bacterium | reverse complement strand
TTTGCGAAAAGGTCATATGCCTCGCAAAGTGCCTAAAACAAAGGATTTCTAGATATTTTCCTTGTATAGTAGACACACCGTCTCCACATGCACAGTCTGTCCGAACTGATCACATGGTGTCACCTTCTTCAAGTGATAGCCATTTCCCGTTAGCCACTTCAAATCTCTGGCAAGACTTGCACTATCGCAACTCACATAAACAATTCTTTCCGGTTTCATCAACACCATCGTTTTCAGAAGTTTCTCATCACAGCCTTTTCGTGGTGGATCCACCACAATGACATCCGGCTGACATTCCGGTGCATCCGGATGATTTTCAAAATATGTCGGAACCACATCTTCTGCTGCTCCTACAAGGAATTCTGCATTCTCAATCCCATTAATCTCCGCATTCACCTTCGCATCTTCAATAGCTTCAGGAACAATTTCCACCCCTAAAACTTTCTTTGCCTTCTGCGCCAGAAACAGGGATATGCTACCAATGCCGCAGTAGAGATCCCAAACTGTCTCATTCCCTGTAAGTTCTGCATATTCCAGTGCTTTATTATAAAGCTTCTCGGTCTGCTCCGGATTCACCTGGAAAAAAGACAGGGGTGAAATACGAAACTTTACTTCCCCAATGTAATCCTCAATATATCCCGGACCATAGAGGTTGATAATCTCATTTCCCATGATGACGTTGTTCCTCTGGGTATTTACACTTAAAGAAATATCTGTCATGCCTGGAATTTCTCTTAGTGCATCAACCAGGATATTGGCATGGGGCATTTTTCGTCCATTAATGACAATGCAAACCATCAATTGACCTGTCGTTTTGCCAATTCGAATCAGCACATGACGGACTAAACCTTTTCCTGTTTTTTCATCATAAGGCTTAATTCCCATCTCCTTCATAAAGACCTTAATGAGCTTCATGATTTCCCCATTTACATCCCGTCCTTCCGGGCAAATTCCCAGCATACAATGATCCATATCAATGATGGAGTGGGTTCTTCCCGCATAGAATCCGCTGACAATATTTCCGTCCCGGTCCAGTCCTACCGGAAACTGTGCCTTGTTACGGTAATGAAACGGCTCTTCCATCCCGATGATTGGTTCCCTTTCAAACTCCTCGATGCCACCAATTCGTCGAATGTTATTAAAGACCTTATCTGCCTTAAATCGAAGCTGTTCCTCATAACTCATGGACTGAATCTGACAGCCTCCACAGCTTCTGGCAACCGGACAAGGTGCTTCCACACGATTCGGGGATGGTTCCAATAATTCCACAAGGCGAGCGTAACCATAATTCTTTTTCGCCTTCATAACCTTCACACGAACCCTGTCTCCAATCACTGTATCTTTGACGAAAAGGACATAGCCGTCAACACGTCCTATGCCCTCTCCTGTTATTCCTAAATCTGAAATTGTAAGTTCTAATTCATCATTTTTATTGAACACGATTTTCTCCTAAGTTCTATCTTTATTTACTTGTTTTTCTAATATTGGACTCAAACAAACGATTGTATCCTAACCACTGATCTTCTGTGGCTGTAACATTGCTGTTTAAAAACTCTTTCATGGTCTGTAGCTTTGCATCTGTATTATCTGCAAAGTTTAATGCCAACGCCTCAATCAATGCCGGCTTTTTCGGTGAACCATATTCCAATTCTCCATGATGAGCCAAAATACAATGCTTCAATTCATTCGCCATTTTCTTTGGGAATTCCGGTATCGTCTTAATAATGTCACTAATCATTTCCGATCCCATCACAATATGTCCTAATAACTGACCGGCATCCGTATAGTCATTCATTGGGAAGTCGGACAATTCATAAACCTTTCCAATGTCGTGACAGATTGCTGCGGTAATCAGCAGGTCATGATTTAATAACGGATACTGCTTCGTATAGAAATCACACAATTTTGTTACTGATAAGGTATGTTCTAACAAACCTCCGATAAATCCGTGGTGAACACTCTTTGCTGCAGAATGCGTTTTAAACGCCTGCGCAAATTCTTTATTGTCAATGAAAAGGCTGGTCAGTAACTGCTTGTAATATGGATTCTCCACAGAAACCACAAACTTCAAAAGTTCTGCCATCATATCATCCATATTCTGATCGGTACAAGGCAAATAATCTGCCGGATTTACATCAGACTCTGACACTTTTCTTGCACGCTTAATGCTCATCTGAAGTTGGCCGTTATACATGGAAATATCACCACCGACTTCCACATAATCCAGTGCCTCAAAATCGTCGATTCCCATGGAACCCGGATCCCAGATTTTCGCATCTAATGAACCGGTCTTATCCTGCAGAATTACATTTTCATATTCTTTTCCGGTCTTTGTCATCGCCGTGGTTTTCTGTTTACATAAATATACTTCCTGAACTCTTTCGCCTTCTCTTAATGCTTCAATAAATTTCATATAATCCTCTTTCTAATTCAATCTTAAAAATCACGTTTTTTATTATAGTTGATTCCCTTCTCAAAAACAAGAACGAAGAAACGCCTCTTCGCAATTTCATCTGTCGCTTTCTTTTCCTTTACCTCCATTCGAATCTCCTTTATAATGAACTATAGTGGCGTCCTACTGAAATTCTTAGGTGCCACGGATAATAAACGAAATGGAGACGACTTATGAACGAGAAAGTGTTGCAAACACTGGAATTTAATAAAATCATAGATTTATTGGTGGAGAAGGCCTATTCTGCACCGGGAAAGAAACTGTGTCAGGAGTTGAAACCGGACACAGATTTACATCGAATCAAACAGACGCAGCAGCAGACTGCCGACGCACTTCAGCGTATCTGGCAGAAAGGAAGCATTTCTTTCGACGGAGTCAATGACATTACCGAGTCGATTGTTCGGTTGGAAATCGGAAGTTATCTGGGGGCTGGAGAATTGCTCCGCATCAATTCTCTTTTAAAGGCCGCGCTGCGGGTTAAGACCTTTTCCAGAAAAGAAGATGACAGCACAGATTGTCTGGATGAACTGTTTGAGGCTTTGGAACCTTTAACGAATCTGAAGAATGACATTGACCGTTGTATTATTTCTGAAGATGAGATTGCCGATGAAGCCTCATCGACTTTAAAGAATATCCGACGTCAGATGAAGCTGACCAATGACCGAATTCATTCTCAGCTATCTTCCCTGGTAAATTCTCAGGCCGGCAAAACCTACTTACAGGATTCTCTCATTACCATGCGTGATGGAAGGTATTGCGTTCCGGTGAAGGCAGAACACCGGGGACAGGTTTCCGGAATTGTCCATGACCAGTCTTCTTCCGGTTCAACAATTTTTGTGGAGCCGACGGCTGTCGTGGAACTGAACAATAAAATGAAACAGCTTTATGCGAAGGAAGCAGATGAAATTCAGGTAATTCTGGCAAACTTAAGTGTTGCTTGCGGTGAACATGTGGCTGAACTTCGTAGCAATATGGACTTATTGACAAAACTGGATTTTATTTTCGCCAGAGCGTCCCTGGCCAAGGATATGAAGGCTTCCATGCCCGTATTCAATGACCAGCGCCAGATCAAGATTAAACAGGGACGGCATCCACTGTTGAATCCAAAGAAAGTGGTTCCTATTGATGTGGAATTAGGAAAAGACTACGTCTTACTGATTGTGACCGGACCGAATACCGGAGGTAAAACGGTTTCCTTAAAGACCGTAGGACTTCTTACGTTGATGGGGCAGGCAGGACTTCACATTCCGGCGTTTGACGGAAGTAAACTGGCTGTTTTTAAAGAAGTCTTTGCCGACATTGGTGATGAACAGAGCATTGAGCAGAGTCTTAGTACCTTCTCCGCTCATATGGTCAATACCATCAGCATTTTAGAACAGGCGGATCAGGACAGTCTGGTACTTTTCGATGAATTGGGAGCCGGAACGGATCCTGTGGAAGGTGCCGCACTGGGAATTTCCATCTTGTCCTTTTTAAAGAATATGGGGGTTCGCACCATGGCAACGACCCATTACAGCGAACTGAAACTGTATGCTCTTTCCACAGAGGGAGTACAGAATGCCAGCTGTGAATTCAATGTGGAAACTTTACAGCCGACTTATCGACTGCTGATTGGAATCCCCGGAAAAAGTAATGCCTTTGCAATTTCCAGCAAGTTGGGGTTACCACAGTTCATTATTGACGATGCAGAAAGTCGCATTGACCGGGATGATAAACAGTTTGAAGATGTTCTGGCAGAAATCGAACGCCAGAGAATTCAAATTGAAAAAGATCAGGAAACCATTTCTGTTTATAAATCCCAGATTCAGTCATTGAAAAAGGATTATGAACTGAAGACGAAACGAATTGAGGAACAGAAAGAAAAAATTCTTGCCAAGGCGAAAGAAGAAGCTTCTGACATTTTGAAGGAGGCGAAAGAAACTGCTGATGAGGCAATTAAAACAATCAATAAATACGGGAAATCCGGGAACACCAGAGAAATGGAAAAGGCTCGAACCAAGGTTGGTTCCACGCTAAAGAAAAACCAGAGCATTTCCGGACTGAAAACCGCCACTCCAAATAAAACTTATAAACCATCCGACTTTAAGCTTGGAACCGGAGTGAAGGTACTTAGCATGAACTTAAACGGTACGGTTGCATCTCTACCAAACAAGGACGGCGTGGTTACGGTTAAAATGGGAATTTTGAATTCCAAGGTAAATATTAAGGATTTGGAAATCATTGATGAGCCTGATATTAAGGCTCCGGGCTATGTGAAAGGCAGTGCCGGAAAAATGAAGATGCAAAAATCCCTCAATGTGAAAATGGAAGTGAATCTGATTGGAAAAACCGTGGACGAGGCCATTGCAGAACTGGAAAAATATCTGGATGATGCCTACATTGCAAAGCTACCTCAGGTTTATGTCATTCACGGAAAAGGAACCGGAGCACTACGAAGTGCCGTACAGAATTATTTGAAGCGGTGTAGTTATGTAAAATCCTTCCGAAACGGAGAACACGGTGAAGGTGGTGCCGGTGCAACCGTGGTAGAATTCAAGTAAAGTTTTTCGTGCTTTTTGCACCGTCTTTGATATAATAGATTTATGAGTGACATTACATGACGATATAGACTAACAGGAGGTTTTTCAATGAATAATAAACAGAAAATTCTAATTGTAGATGATGATGAAAATATTGCAAATCTAATTTCTCTGTACCTTACAAAAGAATGCTTTGAGACACGAATCGAGCATGATGGACAATCTGCCCTGACCGCTTTTTCCGAGTTTGCACCAAACCTGATTTTGCTGGATTTAATGCTTCCGGGCATTGATGGCTATGAGGTTTGCAGAGAAATCCGAAAAATATCAAATGTTCCAATCATTATGCTTTCTGCCAAGGCAGAAGTATTTGATAAAGTACTCGGTTTGGAACTGGGTGCCGATGATTATATGATTAAACCATTCGATTCCAAGGAATTAGTAGCCCGTGTTAAGGCAGTACTTCGAAGATATCAGGAAACTACACCAATCAAGATGGTGACTGCTCCGGCAGAAAAGTTTGTGGAATATAAAGATTTAAAAATCAATCTTTCAAACTACGAAGTCATTTATAAAGGAAAGCAGGTGGATATGACTCCACGAGAAATCGAGTTACTCTACTTCCTTGCTTCCTCACCGAATCAGGTATTTACCAGAGAACAGTTACTGGATCAGATTTGGGGATACGAATATGTGGGCGATACCAGAACCGTAGATGTTCACATTAAACGAATTCGTGAAAAGATTTCCGACACAGACCAGTGGTCTATCGGTACTGTTTGGAGTGTTGGTTATAGATTCGAGGTACATGAGAAATAATGCGTAATTCAATTTTAACGAAATTTTTTATCGGATACATTCTCTTTGCAATTTGTGGATATATCTTTATTGACCTGTGGTTTGCAGATGTGGAGCAACGCATCGTTGATAATCTCCAATTCGCTTATACGGTCATTCTGGCACTTTCCCTGATTATCTTCTTAAATTTTGCATGGTTCATTTATTTGCCGTTGAAGCAAATTCGAGTGGCTGCCATGGAATATGCCAAGGGAAATTTTGCTTACGATGAATTAAAAGTTGAAACCAGTGATGAATTAGGGGATGTGGCCAATTCACTGAATTATATGGCCATCCAGTTAGGAAACTCCAGAGATTATCAGAAAAAATTTATTTCTAATATTTCTCATGATTTCCGTTCTCCACTAACATCCATCAAAGGTTATTTGGAAGCAATGATTGATGGAACCATTCCTCCGGAAGATCATACAAAATATTTGCAGATTGTTTTATCGGAATCAGAGCGTCTGGAAAAGTTAACGGAAGGGCTTCGTGATTTAAGTAAATGGGATAAATCCGGTCCGGAACTGATTTATGAAGAGTTTGACATGGAAACGATTATCTCTTCTTCTGTCAGTACATTTCAGGTGATCTGTGAAAAGAAACAGATTGAACTGGTTCTTCAATTTCCTTCCAAGCATTATATGGTTTATGCAGATATGGGAAAAATTCAGCAGGTACTATATAACCTGTTGGACAATGCAATTAAATTCAGTCCACAAAATTCCAGAATCATTATTAAGTTGAGCAGTCGCGGGGATAAGATGTATTGTTCCGTAAAGGACTTTGGTCTTGGAATCCCAAAAAGTTCCCTGGAAAAAATCTGGCAGCGTTTTTACAAGACAGATACTTCTCGTGGTCGTGATAAAACCGGCTCTGGTCTCGGACTTTCTATTGTTAAGGAAATCATTATGGCACACAACGAAACCATTGATGTCATCAGTACTGAAGGCATAGGAACCGAGTTCGTCTTCTCCATTCAGAAGGCAAAATAAACCATAAATTTTTAATTGCATATTTCATGTAATTGTATTATTATATATGTACTAATGTGTCGCTTTTTCTCGAGAGGAACTCCGACACATACTCTAAAAAAAGGAGGCATACATAATGGCTTACAAAATTAACGACGGATGTATCGGTTGTGGTGCTTGTGCAGGAGCTTGCCCAGTTGGAGCTATTAGCGAAGGAGACGGAGTATTCGTAATCGACGCTGACGCTTGTATCGAATGTGGAGCTTGTACAGGAGCTTGCCCAACAGATTCTATCAAACTTGATGATTAATTAATGATGAATAAAGCAGCAGTCCAATCCCGGATTGCTGCTTTATTATTATGTTGCGGTCTGAGTTTTTACCGGTTTCTTTAAAAGTTCCTTTCCATTCTTTTCCTTACTTTTTTTAATTTCCTTTGCCAGTTGTTTTTCAGCTTTTAGACGACTTCTTCGTTCTTTTCGGCTTTCCACCTGTCTGCTTCGTAACAACTGATCCAGCCGCTTATACCGTTCCTCTTCCTTCTCATCCTGAACTCTTGCAATGTAATTCATTCCCTTCATTACATTCTGACTAACGTGGTCACTTAATTCTTTTCCTAAATTTTTCGTAGATTCCCTCATTGCCTTTTCTACAATACAATCCATAATCTTTTGAAACTGCTCTAATTTCGCATTCATGGTAACATCCACCACTTCCAGTCGTTCCTTTCCCATTGCCATTCCAAGATCCTTCAATTCGCGGCTTCGCCCCTCCTCAATATGTATTTCCTTATTCGGATCTGAAATCATCATTTTAATAGCACGAAGACCGTATCCCTGCTGCTTTAATTTTTTCACATTTCTTAACAGATTGATGTGAAACTCCGTATAATACCGATGCCCCATTTCATTTCTCGGAATTACAATATCTAACTCCTCTTCCCAATATCTCAGCACATGAGATTCAATTCCCAACATCCTTGATGTATCCGAAATCATATATCTTTTCTCTTCCATACTCTCCTCCTACAAAAAAATTGAGATGCCCCCATGGAACATCTCAATTATAAACGGCAATATATGTATGCTTCAATTCTTTTAGTACTACAAAAAATGTAACCTTTTGTAGCATTGTCAAAAACAATCGACTTTTCAATTATTCTTCGCCCTCGACCACTTCCTTGTTTTCGAACTTGGTGTACTGTGGCAACCACACTAATTCCACTTCACCAACCGGGCCGTTACGCTGTTTTGCCACATTGACAATAATTCTGTTTCGGTCTTCTGTTTTTGTTTCTTTATCATAATAACGGGATAACAACATTACAACGTCGGCATCCTGCTCGATGGAACCGGATTCACGTAAATCCGCCATAATTGGTTTTTTATCTTCTCTGGTTTCGGACGCACGGTTCAACTGTGACAAGGCAATTACCGGCACATTTAACTCTCTGGCAATGCCCTTTAAGGTACGGGAGATTTCCGCAATTTCCTGTTCACGACTGCTAGACCGTCCATTAGTCGTCATCAACTGCAGGTAATCCACGATAACCAGTTTAATGTCCTTTTCCAATTTAAACTTTCTACACTTAGAACGCATCTCACCGATACTGATACCCGGTGTATCATCAATGATAATATTGGAATTTCCGATAATGTTCGCAGATTCAACAATGTTCGCCCATTCATTATCCGTCAAATCACCAACTCTGATTTTCTGGGAACTAACCATGGAATTCTGAGCAAGCACACGGTTAATCAGCTGTTCACTTGACATTTCCAAGCTGAAGATTGCCACCGCATGATTATGCTTAATGGCAACATTTTCTGTAATGTTCAATACGAAAGCCGTCTTACCAACAGAAGGTCTTGCCGCAATCAGAATCATATCCGACGGCTGAAGACCGGACAACTGATGATCCAGTCTGGTAAAACCGGTTGGCAATCCGGTGATACTGCCTCTCGTGTGAGAAGCCTGCTCAATTTTCTCAAATACATTTAACACGACCTGACGCACCGGCACATAATCACCAGTATTTCCGGTCTGAATCAAATCAAATATTTTCTTTTCTGTATGCTCTAAAACTGCTTCCAGCTTTTCCTTTCCTGCGTAACATTCATTGGCAATTTCATCATTCGCCTTAATCAAATTTCGAAGAACTGACTTTTCATAAACAATTTCAGAATACTGCTTAATGTTTGCAGAAGTAGGAACCATTTCTAAAATATTCTTAATGAAGTCAATGCTGATTACCTCTGACGGAACTTCCATTTCCACCAGTTTATCTTTTACCGTAATCAAATCACAGGTTTTTCCTTCATTATATAAATCCACCATAGCCTTGAACAAAGAACCATACTGACGATTATAAAAATCCTCATCTGACAGTTTTTCCATGGCAACGGGAATGGCATCTACATCCATGAGCATAGAACCAATTACTGCCTGCTCTGCTTCATTGCTATGAGGCATAATTCGTTTTACTACTGCTTCCTCCATTAGTATCCTCCACTATTTTGCTTCAACTTTCACTGCAAGGGTTCCGGTAACATCCTTATGTAACTTAATATTCACATTGTAAGTCCCCAAGGATTTAATCGCATCCGGAATAATAATTTTCTTCTTATCCAATTCCAATCCTAACTGTTTCTTTGCTTCCAATGCAATTTCCTTGCTGGAAATAGAACCGAAGACTCTTCCTTCCACACCGGCCTGAATCTTTACGGTAATGGATTTTTCCTTCAAGTCTTCTGCTAACTTCTGCGCAGCTTCTAACTTTTCCTGTGCAATCTTATCCTGATTCTTCTTCTGAAGTTTCAAATCATTTAAGTTTTTACCGGTTGCTTCGATTCCAATCTTCTGAGGTAAAACGTAATTTCTCGCATATCCATTATTAATTTCTACGATGTCTCCCTTTTTTCCAAGAGTTTTAACATCCTGTAATAAAATAACCTTCATTATAAGTCTCCTTCCTCAATTCTTCTGTTAATATCTTCTTTTAGCTGATTCATTACAGCCAGCAAATCATTTCCCTTCACCTGGGCACCTGCCAAATTCATGTGACCACCGCCACCAAAATCCTCCATCAACGTCTGTACGTTAATCTTACCTAAGGAACGTGCACTAATATAAATCTGATCATTATACGGCGTTAAAACGAATGATGCCTTAATGTTTCTGACATTTAACAATTCATTGGCAGCCTGTGCTCCCACAACCGTAGGCGATTCTTCATGTCCATTCGGAATGTAAGTGGAAAAAGCAAACTCACCAAGGAAAATTTCAGCATTTTCAATGGCTTTCGCTTTCGCCTTATAGTCCGCCATATCTTCACGGAACATTCGACGAACTCGGGTAATATCCGCACCTTTCTTTCGAAGATACGCTGCTGCTTCAAAGGTTCTTACACCGGTTCGGTCTGTAAAGTTATTGGTATCAATCATAATACCACTATACAGTGCCTCTGCTTCCATCTTTGTCAGTTTCACAGTTTCCTTAATATACTGCATGATTTCCACAACCATTTCACTGGCAGAAGATGCAGATAACTCAATATATGATAACTGCGCATTTTCTATTACGTCAGAAGTCTGTCTGTGATGGTCAAACACAATAATGCACTGGGCCTGTTCCACCAGTTGTGGATGCTCCGTATAACCGGCTCGACTAACATCTACCACAATCAGCGCATCGTTCTTGCCCATTCGCTCCTCAGCTTCCGGTCCGGTAAGGAATAAATCCTCTTCATATCCTTCCGTTTCTTTGAATGTGTCCACTAATTCCTTCACACTGCTTCCCATTTCCCCAACAACAATATGGGCATTTTTTCCAATGGTCTTACAAATTCGGTACATACCAATGGAAGCACCGAAGGAATCATTGTCTCCAATGTGATGTCCCATAATATAAATATCGGATTTAGTTTCAATCAGGTCACGGAAAATCGTAGCCTTCACACGGGATTTCACTCGGGTGTTCTTTTCCACAGACTTGGTCTTTCCACCATAGTAATAGACTCGGTTTCCATCCTTCAGTACTGCCTGGTCACCACCTCGTGCCAACGCCATGTCAATGGCAGTGGTAGAAAGCTCATAACTCTCCTGAAGAGTCTCTCCACCCATTCCCACACCAATACTAATGGTTACCGGAATGCCATTTCCCATATTTACATTTTTAACATCATCTAAAATGGCAAACTTGTTTGTCTGCATTTTACTGATATACTTCGTTTTAAACATAACAAAATATTTATCATTTTCCAGCTTACGCACAATACCATCGTACTGGGAAAAATAAATATTGATTCGACGGTCAATCAATGCGACGAGTAAGGTTCTCTTCGTTGATTCCACATCCTGAAGTACCTCATCATAATTATCAATATAAATATTGGCAATTACCGTCTTCTCGTCTTTCGTCTCTTTCTCTAACTGTTGAATCTGGGTCTCGTCAATGAAGTAGAATGAAATAATTCCACCTTCTCCCTCATCCAAAACCGGAAATTCCGCACTTTCCAAAGATTCCTTAAACGAAATCTCTTTTAAAACAATCTTGTATATTTTTTCCTGATGTTCAATCTGAAATTCATTCGGTTCTTCCTCCATATGAAAGAATTCCGGTTGAATATCCGGGAAAATATCCATGATGTTCTTATGCTTGATATCGTCATCTTCCAACATATCCTGCACTAACTGGTTACACCAGAGAATCTTTCCACTCTCATCCATTAACCCGTATGGAATGTCCAACTCATAAAGCATTCTTCGCTGCATCAATCCATACTGTGTTCCAAAGTTCACAAGACTCTTTAAGATTCCCGGCTTAAACCGAACATAAAGAATTGCTGAAACTACCACATACACCAGGGAACATCCCAGCACGAACAAACCGATTCTGCAATCATATAGCATAATGATTGCTGATACAATCAACCAGAAGAAATCCCAGTATATCGGAGTTCGCAAATATTGACTGATTCGACCTTTAACTTTTTTTCTATTTTTCATAATCCATTCCTTTTTCAAATACTCACTGGCAAATCGCCAGTTCATTCGGAACAGTGAGTTCGCCTATTGACCCACTATTTCTAGTATATCATCATTATACCCAATTAGACAACCGCAAAAGATGGAGAATGTTCTTAAGGAAATAAGTTCATTTTTACCTTTACAGCATTCTCTATTTGTCATAAACTAATCTAGTACCTAAAAATCTTTTTTCAGGAGTTAACTATGTTTCGTGTATGGGGAAGAACCTTTAAAAATAATAATATGTTACAAAGTACTACCATCGAGTTAGAGCTGGATGACACTAGAACCCATAAGGTATTTAAGGCTTTGGAAATGATCTGCGAGGAATTTGATTTAAGTAATCCGATTTGGCTTGAAACTAACATTAAGGAATTTAAACGAATTGCCAGAACTCGATTCACTGCAGACAGTTTTGTAGAATCCATTGATTTTGATTATTTGGATTTTTACGTCATTGAAGAAGACTAATTTATGAATAAAAAAAGATTTTAACGGATATTGAAAAACTGAAGGGCCTCACCATCAGGTGAGACCCTTCTTTTATCGTTTACTTTTTATAATCTCTTTAATAAATCAGCTGCCATATCTTCGAATCCAGGCTTTCCAAGAAGAGCAAACATGTTCTTCTTATAGCTTTCTACACCTGGCTGATTGAATGGATTCACACCAAGGATGTATCCACTAACACCACATGCAAATTCGAACATATAGAATAATTCTCCAAGGAAGAATTCGTTTCTTTCCGGAACCTTAACCATAAGGTTTGGAACATTACCATCTGTATGAGCAAGAATGGTACCGTTCATGGCACTCTTGTTTACAAAGTCCATATTCTTTCCAGCAAGATAGTTTAAACCATCTAAATCTTCTGCCGCTTCTTCAATCAATACTTCTGCTGCTGGGTTTTCAACATTCAATACTGTTTCGAACATTAATCTTGTTCCTTCCTGAATGAACTGTCCCATAGAATGAAGATCTGCTGTCAAATCTACTGCTGCAGGAAAAATACCCTTTAAGTCTTTTCCTTCACTTTCACCGTAGAGCTGTTTCCACCATTCACTCACATAGTGAAGGCTTGGTTCATAGTTTGCAATGATTTCAACAGATTTACCCTGTTCATGAAGGATATTTCTGATAACTGCATACTGCATTGCATCATTTTCTTCAAATGCTGCATTTAATGCTCTTTCACGTCCGCTTGCTGCACCTGCCATTAACTGGTCAAGGTCTGCACCGCTGACTGCGATTGGAAGTAACCCTACTGCTGTAAGGACTGAGAAACGTCCCCCAACATCATCAGGAACAACAAATGTTTCGTATCCTTCTGCTGTAGCAAGAACCTTTAATGCTCCCTTTTCTTTATCAGTAGTCGCATAAATTCTCTTTGCAGCTTCTTCCTTACCATATTTCTTTTCTAATAAATTCTTAAATACTCTAAATGCAATCGCCGGTTCTGTTGTTGTACCGGACTTAGAAATGACATTTACAGAGAAATCTCTGTCTCCAATTACTTCTAACAATCCCTGAAGGTATGTAGAGCTAATGTTATTTCCAGCATAATAAATTTCAGGAGTCTTTCTAACTTCCTTAGATACGTTGTTATAGAAGTCATGTCTTAAAAATTCAATTGCAGCTCTGGCACCAAGATAAGAACCACCGATACCAATGACAACTAAAACTTCTGAATCACTCTGAATCTTAGCTGCTGCTTTTTTAATTCTTTCAAATTCGTCCTTATCATAATCAACCGGTAAATCAATCCATCCTAAGAAATCATTACCTTCCCCTGTTTTGTTAACCAAAACGCTCTTTGCGCTTTCAGCTTTTTCCTTCATGCTGTTTACTTCAGCATCTGTGAAAAACTGAGTTGCTTTTGAATAATCAAATGATACCTTTGCCATTTTCGTTTCTCCTCCGTTAATTTATGAATAACCCATTTTTATAAATAAAATTCATAAGTGTCCATCAATTCACCGGGGAAAACCTCTCCGGCTCGCAAACACTCATTATATTATATGGTTTTCGAATGTATTTATCAAGAGTCTACTGATATTCTTTTGTTCGTTCCAGGTTTTCTGTCACGTCCTTACACTTAATCTCGATGACTTTCCTGATGATTCCAAGAATCACAGCTGCTGCCACGCTGATACATAATCCAAGGGCACATAATTTCATCCTCGTCTCATCAGCACTTCCATAATAAAAGTACAGAATCACTAATAATGCCGCTGCAACCATCAGAAAAATCGCACTCAGTGCTGAAATCACGTTCAACTGCCGCTTATGCTTTTCTAATTGTTCTTTCTGCTGCTTTCTAAATTCTTTCATTCTTTTCTCCTTTTCTAGAGACCATCGTAATATCTAGTATAATGACTCCCCACCCTTTTTTCAAGCAGAAAAAGGCGCCTGATGGCAGCGGAATCAAAGGAGAAAATACCATCAGGCGCTTTATAAAATTGTCTTACATTATGATTACCATGTTTCCTTGTTTGAATTTGGCATTCATTTTAACCTTAGTTAATATTCATTTCCCAAAGGGAATATCCGTATCCTGTACCTCTCTGCTTTCCAACGAACTTCACAAATCTTGCATTAACTGCGTTAAATGTCACAACATCCGTTCCGCCATCTCCATTCGTTACCGTTGCTACGGTTCTGTATGTATTTCCATCGGTGGATACCTGAATTTCATAAGACTTACCATATGCTGCTTCCCAAACAAGCTCTACTCGGGAAATACTCTTTGTCTGTCCCATATCTCTTAAGAGCCACTGATTGTCACTCCACT
The DNA here is from genome assembly GCA_902766735.1 of uncultured Lachnospiraceae bacterium. GTDB lineage: Bacteria > Bacillota > Clostridia > Lachnospirales > Lachnospiraceae > Eubacterium_G. The sequence goes on along the minus strand of CACXEU010000066.1, from coordinate 36,028 downwards.
GAGATGCCCATCTGGTTCCATTATTTCCGTCAAATGCATTGTTTGCATTATAACCACCTTCAATAGAAGATGCACTTGCACTAGCTGCTGATGGTGGTAATGTCGGAGCTTCTGTTTCAACCGGCACATCCGTTCCCATAACCTGGAATTCCCAGATTGAGAATCCATACTGTGTGGTTCTGGTCTTTCCATTCATTCTTACATATCTTGCCTTTGTTGTTGCAAATGTAATTTCTGAAAGTCCTGCCTTTCCATTAGTAATGGTCTTAACTGTTGTCCAATTCTGTGCATCATTGGAAACATCAATGGTATAATTCTTTCCTGCTGCAGTTTCCCAGTTAATGTTTACCTGATCAAACTGATAAGTCTTTCCTAAGTCAACATAGAAGTACTGATTATCTTTGAATTCAGATTCCCATCTGGATCCATTATTATTATCAACAGCTAAATTAGCCTTGTTTCCACCAAGTTCTGTGGAAGCATATGCTTTCTTTCCAGCTGCAAGATTTTGCTTTTCACCAATAATCGGCTGTGTTGTTTCTTCTTTTACTACATAGCTGTAATTTGCTTTTCCGGATTCTCCTGCTTCATTAACTGCAGTTACTGAAATAGTATGAGTACCCGGTGTGAATTTATCCTTCTGTCCTTCTGCATTATAAGTTAATGCTGTGATTCCTGTTGCAACCAATACATTATCAATGTAGAAGTTATAGCTGGTTGCGTTATTTACTGCACCCCAGCTGAAGAAATATGGTGCATTATCATTTCCTGTGTAAGTAAGTCCAGCCGGAGTCGAAGGCTTCTGAACCTGAACCTTAGTTGTAGTCTCCGGTGCCTTTGTTGTTTCAACAGCAGTTCCTTCCACGCCTAAGATTTCCATTTCGAAAATAGAGAATCCGTACTGCGTGGTTCTAGTCTTTCCATTTACTCTGACATATCTTGCATCCACTGCATTAAATGGAGTTGCAACTACACCTTCATGTCCATCGGTAACTGTTGCTACAGTATTCCAATTCTGTGCATTGTTCGAAACTTCAATGGTATAGTTCTTTCCTGCTGCTCTTTCCCAGTTGATGTTTACCTGATCAATTCTGCTAACAGAACCTAAATCAATGTAAATGTATTGGTTATCTGCAAATTCTGATTCCCATCTGGAACCATTATTTCCATCAACTGCTAAGTTTGCCTTGTTTCCACCTAATTCAGTAGAAGCATAAGCTTTCTTTCCTGTTGCAATATTCTTTTCTCCTGCAATTGGAGTTCTTCCTGTTGTTTCCTGAACCTTTGTTGTTACAGGTGCTTTTGTAGTAACTTCCTGTTTCTGCGTTGTTGGTGCAACAGTGGTTACAGGAGTTTCCACATCTTTTTCAGGAATATAGTAAGTTTTTCCATCATCAACCGGATTTCCTTTTTCTTTGTATACAACACCTGCAGGCGTTAAGTTACCGTTAGCGTATCTCCATAAACCTGTGTTGTCGTTATCAAAGTCAAATGCTGCATATCGCTCAACATATTCTCTCTTATCAAGTTCCGGCATAACAGCTTCCCAGAATTCCTTTGTTCCGTTTCCGCCGGTTGCTGTTACATACTGTCCCTTGGTAGAGAATTCTGTAATCCAGATTGGCTTATGGTATGTATTCCATGTCCAGTCCACGATTTCTGTTAAGAACCAATCTGCCATTCCTGAACCGGCATAGTTATCCGGATAGCAATGAATTGCAATAAAGTCTGTGTCATGGTCATTATTTGTGTCAATCTTTCTCATAAATGCCTGGAACCAATCAGGTGATCCGGAAGGCCATAATGCTGTAACCGGTGAGCTGATCTTAATTCCTGTTACATCATCAAATCCCTGCCATGCGCTGTAAACCTGATCTACTGTCATGTTAATCTGATCTGTTACATCAGGTTCATTAAATGTTAAGCAATACTTGTAACCTTTATTCTTTAAATTGTTAATTCTTGTTTTTGCGTTATTTGCACTAGTTTCTTTCCAAATCATTGGAACAAATTCCAAATCATTGTATTTGCTTCCTGTATTTGGATTTTCTGACCAGTTATAATACCAACCAATGTTCATGCTCTTTAAGTCCAGGTTCTGTCCCATATTGGCAGAAAGTCCTAAACCTTTCTTTGTGATACCAAATCTGCTGGCTGGTGTATTTCTGCTACTTCCATCAGTATATTCTGCCTGAACGGTAACGGCATAATATTTTACCTTAGAAGCATGATATTCATAAGATGTATCTGTGGTTGTTGCAACCTTCTGTCCATCAATGTAAATTGCATAATCTTTTACAGGCTTAAGTTTCGATGCATTCCACTGAATCTTGATGTCGCCGGCAGCCTTTACTTCACCTTTTGCAGGACTGGTAATGACAAATCCCTGTTCTGCATCCGGTCTTGTCGGCTGTTCTGTCTGAGTTTCCGGTTCCTTTGTTGTCGGCTCCGATGTTGTTGTTTCAATTGGACCACCAGGAATGATAACATGTCCCTGGCCATAATTAACAACCTGCTGTCTCTGACCTGAAATAGTTACGGCACCACCCTGTCCATTAATAACATGGCTGATTCCCGGATTTCCTGCCAGCATAACGGTACATACATTATGCACTGCAACATTCTCTGCATTTGGTACTTCCATTGCATTCTCTGCGTTAATTGTTGCATCCCTATGGTATGAGTAAATTCCTAATCCATATGCTTCATGTGATTTTACATTGTCTGCTACTTTGTAGGAAGCATATCCGTCTACGGTACCGTTATGACTCTTCCAGCTCTGCTGATTTGGAACATCATAAGGCATTTCACTCTGGTAGAAATAGCATCTTCCACCTTCACCATTCCACAAGGTCTGGTATTCATGGAAATGTTCTACGAACAATCCGTACATAGTCATATAATTTCCATTTACCACAATACCATTTTGCGTCTTATTACTATTCCATGCAACACCGGCTCCATGGTCCGCTCGCCATACCCAGAAATTATCACCGATAACGTCATTTGCGTTTACAATAATACATGTCTTACTCTGTGCTACGGACGATGTCACACCACCAACTCGGAAAAATAAGTCACTTAACAAAATTGGGTCTGACTGATGTCTTGCTGTAGCATTATCCGGACCTACCTTCAATAATGTTTCTGTGTAAGATCCACCTGCATCATATAAAAGACCTGATACGGAAACACCGTCTACGTCTGCCACTTCCATACAGGCATTATTTCCGGTCGGTGTTAAGGTCGCATATCCAAGACCTAATACAACAGTATCTTTTCTTGTAACCTTAATTGGTTTGTTCACACGATAAATACCCGGTGTAAGGATCAGATGCTTTCCGCTTTCCAATGCCTGATTAATGGTGTCTGCATTATCCTTTTCCGGTTTTGCAATATAAAACTTATCAATGCTAATTGATTTTCCGGATTCTTTTCCGTTCTTCCATGAAGTTCCGGAAGAATTTGCTTTCAAATCCGGTACGAATACACTGTAATTATCATTGTTATCTACTGTTACATATGGAGTTTCACGAATAATCGGTGTCTTTTCTACTCCTGTATAGAACTGGTATGTAGGATTATACTGCCAGTTACTTTCCAGTTTTCCACCGGTATCCTGATCTTTGGAATTCGGGTCCATACCGATGAATACAGCATTCCAAACGCCGCCTGCCCAAGCGTTATAGTAATCATTTCTTGAGCAATACTGCTGTTCAGACCAGGCTGCTGCTGTACCGTCAACCTTGGTATCTGCCACGAATCCACCACTGGCCCATCCTTGTCCCCATTGGTCAAGAGCTAACCAGTTCTTAAAATACATTCTTCTAAGTGAAGTAGCCTGAGCTGCTGCCCAGGTTGTTGTTTGATTTACAGTAAAGTTTTCACAGCTTCGCCAAAAATTACACGTTGCATTTGCCCCCATCCAATCAGCATTACAGTCTAATTCGTTCACAACTGTATCTGTTGGAAGATTTCCTAATCCTGCAATCTGGGTATAGAACCCAACCTTTGCACGCACATTGTCATAGCGCCCTGGTTTAAACAAAAGCGCATATCTGTCCTGCCCGAACTGATTTGTCTCCTGAATTCCGTAAACCCGGTCTACAACCGCCTGAATGTCTGCATCCGAATCATTGTCATCGAATACATAAACATGATCACCAAATAGTGATGTAGTAAAGTCACTAGCGGTTTTGGCTTGAACCTCTGTGCTAGGACCAACGTACTGCATTCCTGAGAATACAGTTGCTATAGCAACTACTATAGCCGAGACTTTTCTCCATTGTCGTCTCATGATAAATCCTCCTTCTAAACACTTGGTTTAGCACTAGTTAAATCTCCGTTATTCAATTGTCTTTCTCCGTACATCCGCTAAACCGTTTCTTAATAAAAAGTTCCGTTCTTGTCTTTCAACATTTAGCCTGCTATTTCAAATGATAGCACACAGATTTTCGAAAAGAAGCCGACAATTTTCATAAAAGGTGGACAATTATCATAAAACTATTTTTTTACCCCTAGTAAATGTCACGGTAGGTATTCTCCTAAAACCTGATTCAGAATTTGTTCCTGATATTCTTTTTCCTTGTCTTCCGATTGTTTCATCTCCGGGACAGATGTGACTGACCGTTTTTTTTCTCCGCTGTTATTGACAATATAATCTGTTAAGGTGATTTTCATTTCCTCCCGAAGCCTGTCTGTTCCGAAACTGTAATCAGCTGCTTCCAAAACTAATGCAAAACCAATTCCGATAAACATATTAATGGCACTCCGATTAAAAATTAGTCCAAAGACAGACCACAAAAGAATAGCTGTGGCACACCAATGAATCGATAAGTCCCATGTATTAATGGATACTTTCCATATTTTTTCCCGATTCAGTTGCCGTTCAATCAATGCATCCGGTGCTACGATTTTCCCATTCACTTCCTTCACGCCTTCAATTCTCATTTTCATCTGACGAAGGATATTGTTTTCTGCCCTGCTGAGATTCTCTGCTCCCCGAATCAGCCTCTTATAATGTGTCACCACAATTAATTTTGCGACAAATCCCAACAAAAAAATACTTCCTAAAATCAATAGGAAGTATTTCTCATTAAACACTAAATTCATTACATCGTACATTTTTGCTTCATCATACATTTCTCAAGCCCCCCTTAATTTTCTGAACTTATTTTACCACAGGAGTCTTTTTTGTACATCAAAAATCGTTCATCAAATGTCGACCTTTTATTTATAGGATTTTATCATTTCCACCAAAAGTTTAATGGAATTCAAAAAAGAGAAGAAACGCACCCATTTCTTCTCTTTACTGTTCTTAATCATTTAACATTGATTCATATACTTCCGCAACATCATCAATATCACCTTTGGCAATTAACTGACCATGTTCCAGTAAAATTGCTTTGTTACAAAGACGCTTTACCTGATCCAGACTGTGGGATACGAATAATACTGTTACCCCATGATCAAACATTCCCTGCATCTTCTGTTCACATTTTCTTCTGAACTTTGCATCACCTACAGACAACACTTCGTCCAAAATCAAAATTTCCGGTTCCACAACTGTTGCGATGGAGAAACCAAGTCTGGCTCTCATACCGGAAGAATAATTCTTAATCGGTACATCGATGAAATCACCCAATTCTGAGAATTCCAGAATTTCGTCATATTTTTCCTCTAAGAATTCTCTGGAAAAACCTAACACAGAACCATACAGAAAAACATTTTCTCTTCCGGTATAGTTCGGATCAAACCCTGCTCCCAACTCAATCATTGGCGCGATGTGACCGTATCGGGTAACTTTTCCCGATGTAGGTTTATAAACTCCGGCAATAACCTTTAATAAGGTACTCTTTCCGGCTCCGTTCAATCCAAGAATTCCCAAACGATCCCCTTTATTGATTTTAAAGCTTACATTTTTCAATGCCCAAAATTCATTAAAACGAATTTTTTCACCTTTAACCTTCTTAATTAATAATTCTTTTAAATTATCTACTTTTTCTTTACTTAAATTAAATCGAATACTGATATCTTCGACCTTCAGTGCTACTTTACCCATACTTCCTCCTAGATGTGCAAAATAAACTTATCCTGATATTTCTTAAACATTAATACCCCAGCAATCAGAATCACAACGCTAAATCCAAACGAGTATCCCATCATCTTTAACTGCGATGCGCCATAATCTACATAGGTAAACAGGTTTTCTCCTGCAACCAGACATCTCACATTATTAATCACGCAGTATAACGGATTTAATTTGATTGCGGTTAAGATTCCACCTTTCATATCGTGAACATAATAGAAAATACCGGAACAGTACATAATAAGCATCAGAAGTACATCCCACAAATATTCCAAATCTCTAAAGAATACACAAACGGTACCTAGCAAAAGACCTACACCAATACTCATAATGAATAATGTTGTCAACGGAATTACTATTTCGATAATCGTCCAGGTCGGATAAACTCCCTTTACCAGCATCAGGATTACCAATACCAGCAACGACAATAAAAACAGAATGTAATTATAAATAACACTGGACAACGGGTATAAATACTTCGGCACGTAAACCTTTTTAATCATTGCCTGATTTGCTCGAATGGAACGCATGGCAATCTTTGTTGAACCTGAGAAACAACTGTAAATCAATCGTCCAATCAGGATATAAATGATAAACGGCATTTCATATTCTTTTCTATGAAAGAATGTTCCGAATACCAAGTCCAATACCATTGACGTCAGCAATGGTTCTAATAATGTCCAAATAAGACCTAAATAGGAACGGCGGTATTTTAACTTAATTCCTTTCACTACCAATTCCTTTAACAAATATCTGTATCTTAAAAAACCATTAATATATTTCTTCATAAATCCTCCGCATATGTCCTTAGACTATATACACATTCATTTTCTCTTGAAACTTTCAGCGATACCCACCTATTATATAATATTTCTGATGATTGTCAAACTTCGCCATTTTTCATTCCCATTATACGACTTCTAATTTTGAAAAAAAAACTATCTATGTTATTATATATAGAAGTAAAATCACAGGAGATTTTTTATGAGTATTGTAACAAAAATGAAAAAGAAAGCCGGCAGTGTAAAGGTCACGCTTCGACGTTCCAAATATGCCGGATACTATAAACATAAAAAAGTGGATTCCCAGGTTGTTCTTTACGATTCCTATTTTGGTCGCGGGTTAATTTGTAACCCTTACGCACTTTTTTTGGAATTCTTAAAGGAGCCGGATTTAAAACATATCTGGGTACTGGATGCCAATGCGTCCACAGACCATTTCCCGAAAGTCGGGAACGTCTCCTTTGTCCGTAGACACAGTAAAGAACATTTAAAATATCTTGCCTCTGCCGGATACATTATTACCAATGTTTCTATGCCTTACTACTATTGTAAAAAACCGGGACAGATTTATATCAATACCTGGCATGGAACTCCGCTGAAAAGTATCGGCTATGACATTCCAAATTCAGAGGCTACCATTTCTAATGTCCTCAGAAACTTTTTATCTTCTGATTATATTATTTCCCAAAATCCATTTTTAACTTCTGTCTATCAGGAGAAATATAAGTTAGATGGAATCTTTGAAGGAAAGATTATTGAAGAAGGATATCCTAGAAACGACCGGTTAATGAATGCATCCCGTGACGAGGTGCTCCGAGAACTTTCTTCTTACGGAATCAACGTAGACGAGACAAAAGAAATCATCTTATATGCCCCAACCTGGAAAGGCAATGATTACTATAAACCGGAAATTAATGTGGTGGGCTTTACCACCTTCCTAAACCGTTTAGAAACCATGATTGATTCTAATCGGTACCAGATTCTGGTGAAGCCGCACCAGGTGGTATATCAGACCTTAAAGAAACAGGGAAAATTACTTGATTTTATGATTCCTGCTGAAATGGACACTAACGAATTATTGTCCATTACTGATGTTTTGATTTCTGATTACTCCAGCATCTTCTATGATTTTCTTGCCAGTGGTAAACCTGTGCTCTTTTATATAGAAGATTTGGAAAAATATAAGGAAGACAGAGGTCTGTATTTACAACCGTCAGAGCTTCCGGGGCCGGCATGCACAACCTTGTCGGATTTAGGTGATGCTATCAACAATCTCCATGAGGTTATGAACAAATATCACGAAAAATACGAAGCTGCAAGACAGTTTGCCTGTCCTTTTGATGATGGACAGGTTGCCAAGCGTATTGTGGATATTGTCTTCCGTGGGAAAACTCAGGATGATTCCGGACGTTCCTACCGCATTATCGAACCAAAGCCTAGCACAAAGAAAAAGGTTCTTTTCTTCGGCGGTGGTTTACGACTCAATGGAATTTCCACAGCCCTTCGCAATATGCTTCAGTATATGGACTACGAGAAATATGACATCACTTTATTTGCAGCAAACTTAAAATTTGAGGAATGTGAAAAAATGATTTGTTCCTTCCCCGAGCAGGTTCGAGCCTTTGCACGAATTGACTACACACCTGCTACATTCACGGAACAGATTCGCAACGACTTCCTTCGCGTCTTTGGATTTCATTTTCCGTTAATGAAAAAGATTTATCCGAAAGCAATGTATGACAGGGAATACCTTCGTTGCTTCGGCAACAGTCAGTTTGATGCAGTGGTGGATTATTCCGGCTATGGCTCGTTCTACTCGATTCTTTTATTGAGTGCGAACCATGCAAAGAAACTCATCTGGCAGCACAATGACCTGAAAGTAGATAAAGTTAAGGTCATTGACGGGAAGCGTCCACATAACCGGGAACTACGAGTCGTCTTTTCTGCTTACGATTTTTACGATCACATTGTGGGATGTTCGGAAGATGTCATGAAAGTAAATCTGGACAAAATCGGATACAGTCATTTAAAAGACCGTTGTGCATTTGTTCGAAACACTGCAAACTTTGACCGTGTTTTAGATTCCGTGAAGGAACCTCTTTCTACGGAGGCAGCAGAAGCCTTAGGAATCCAGGAGATTTTTGCAGGAAACTGTATTTCCTTTGTAAATATGGGACGACTTTCTCCGGAAAAAAATCAGGCAGAATTAATTTTAGCTTTTGCAAAACTGCAAAAAGAATATGAAAACGCCCGCCTGTACATTTTAGGCGATGGACCGCTACGGGAAAAACTTCAGGCATTAATTTCAGACAATGGACTAAATGGAAAAGTTTTCATGACAGGAAACGTGGAAAACCCATTCCAAATTATGAAAGAGTGCGATTGCTTCGTGCTTCCATCTCTTTATGAAGGACAACCGGTTTCCATTTTAGAAGCCAGACTTCTTTCCATGCCGATTTTAATGTCAACGTTCAGTTCTTACCGTTCTGCCATCATTTCTAACGGACAGCTTTTGGTGGGGACCGATGCCGAGTCCATTTATGCCGGAATGAAACAGTTCATCGAGCAGGGGGCACCAACCTACCACTTCAGTGATGCTGAATACAACGCTGAAACTATGAAACAGCTTGATTGTTTATTATTATAAATTTTGGAGTAACCTATGAAAAAATTTAAAGCAACAAAAAAACCAAATATCATTTCCCAGTCAAAGCACCTTGTAAAACGATTGATTCAGCCAGGTCGCTTGTCCCGAAAGGATAAAGGAAAACTGATCTACTTTGAAGCATTGAAGGAACCGGTTTTAGAAAATTATATTTTTTACGAAGCCTTTGCCGGACTTGGTATTTTAGATCATCCCCGTGCAATTTTTAAAGCACTGTTAGAGGATTCCACCTTTCAGGATTATACCCACGTCTGGTCCATTGATAATTTGGAACGGGCTTCTTTTAACACAGAAGAATTTTCGTCTCTGAACAATGTCATTATTGTTTTAAAAGGATCCAAGGAATATTATGAGTATCTTGCAACCTGTAAGTATCTTTTCGCCAATACAACCTTTGGCTACTTTTTTGAAAAACGTAAGGAGCAGGTTTATATCAATACCTGGCATGGAGTTCCAACCAAGATCATGGGATATGAACATGCTGTGGAACGTGTAGAAAATGCTAGAGGCCCTGCCAGACATTTTCTGTCTGCCGATTACCTGTTATCTTCTAATCGGTTCATGACCAATATCATGTACCGGCGTGCTTATAAAATGGATGGACTTTTTGAGGGAAAGCTTTTGGAGATTGGGTCTCCGAGATGTGATACCCTGGTTTACCCGGACAGGAAAGCAGTCTTGGAAAAATTGGAAGCTCTTGGAATTGAAACGGATAAGAAGATTATTTTATATGCCCCTACCTGGAAAGGAACGCTTTATGATCAGCTTAACTACAATGTTACCGAATTCAAGGAGCTGGTTCAAAAGTTTGCGGCATCCATTAACCGTAAGGATTATCGTATTTATCTTCGTGTTCATTATTTCCTCTACCGAATTTTGGCAGAGGATCCGGAACTGAAAGATATGCTGATTCCTTTTACTATTGATACCAATGAACTACTCTCTGTGGTTGACGTCTTAATTTCAGATTATTCCAGTATATTCTTCGACTATCTTTTGATGGATAAACCAATTATCTTCTATGTTCCCGATTTGGAACAGTACGAGAGTGGCAGAGGCCTTTACGTTCCGGTGGATTCATTACCGGGATTGGTAACATCCAACAAACGAGAAGCATGTGCAGCCCTGACCAAAATTACCATTTCTGATGGTCCAGCTGCCTATATGAAGCCTTATGTTTCAAAACTGGAAGCTATGAAGTCATGGTGTACCTACAATGAAGACGGTCATGCTTGTATGCGATTGATTCATATTGTTTTCGGGGACGCATTAGACCCGGGAAATGATGTGACTCTTCGGGAAGACTTGTCGGAAATTCATTTGGAACAATACTCCCGACCGGAAAAGTCCTTCTACGGATTTGATGGCTTCGTCACCGGTAAAAAGCGATTACTTCTTTGCTTTAATACCCGTGTGAATTCCCCAGAACATTATGATGAACTGGAAGACTATTTATCTGAAATTGATTATTCTGAAACGGATGTCACACTATTGGTTACCTCCTTCAAAGATGAATTCAATAAACAATTCTTCAATAACCTTCCGGAAGAAGTACGAATTCTGGTATGGTATGCACTACCATTCGTGACCCCGGAAACCCAGAAATTCTTCCATCAGGAAGTGCGACGAACCTTGGGAAATATTCATTTTGATGAAGTGGAATTTATCGGAGAAATCACAAAATACTGGGCATCCTTTGGAAATGCCGTATTAGATTTATAAAAAGGGTGAAACATTCTGCTGCCAGACATTACGAGGCTTTCGTAATGACGTGTTTACTAGCGGAATGTTTCACCCTTTGTTATTATTTTTCAAATACTGCTTTTACAACACGCTCTGCTGCATGTCCATCGTCGATACAACAGAATCTGTCATAAAACTCATCGTATTTATCCTTGTACTGTGCTGAAATCTGATCAATGTTCTTGATTGCTTCCACCACTTCATCATTGGTAAGAAGTAATGGACCCGGTAAATCTTTTTCCACATCCAGATAAAAACCACGAAGTACATCACGATATTTTTCCAAATCATATGTGTAATAAAGAATTGGTCTCTTTAAGTTTGCATAATCAAAGAATACGGACGAATAGTCTGTCATACAGATATCAGAAATCATATAGAGTTCTGTGATATCATCGTAATTACTTCCATTGTATACGAAGCCCGGATACTTAGATAAATCCAATTTATCCACAATCCAGTAATGCATACGAAGCAAAATCACATATTCCCCTTCGAACTCCTGGCGCATACGGTCTAAATCCAATGCCAGATCAAACTTGTATTCCCCTGCATCATAATAACTGTCATCTCTCCATGTCGGAGCATACAGTAATACTTTCTTGTCCAATGGAATTCCCAATTTCTTCTTGATTGCAATGGAACGTTCTTCCAAATCCGGTGCATATAACGGATCATTTGCAGGATAACCTAATTCCAGAATTTTTTCCTTTTCATAACGGAAACAGCTCTGGAACTTTTCTGTGGAGAATGGATTGTCAGATAACAGATAATCCCATTCTCTACTCTGCTTATAAACAATACTCTTGTAATGCGGATTTGCTGCATGGACATCATCCATGTCAAACACCAAACGCTTTAACGGAGTTCCATGCCAGGTTTCCAACATAATCTGACCTTCTCGGCGTGGAAGCCAGGTCGGCTGTCTCATGTTATTCACCCAATATTTAGAACGGGTCATGTAGTAAAAATACTTTAATCCGAAACGCTTAACTTTTGTGTGCTTTCCGTCGATTTCAATTCCCTTCTTGTCCACAATCCACATATAACGGAATTTATTTCCATATTCCTTCTGCATATACTGATATACATACTTCGGCTGTCCGGAATAATTTCTTCCGACAAAACTTTCGAAAATAACCCAATTATCTTTCATGGAAAACTTATGGAAAATGTGAAGATTCACTGCACGGTAAAACTGTCTCTTATTCTTTATAATACGGAACAACTTATTCTTAAACATTCGACGAGTTGCCCACTTCTTAATTTTTTTCACATTATTTTTTCGAACCTGATTTAATAAAATCCTGTCAAAAAGTCCCAGTTCCTTCACGGACTTCTTCGATGTTTTTGCAATTTCTGCCTGGAAAGGAACGAGACGTTCATTTTCCCACTTTGGATCCGGATCCCAACGGAATCTGGTCGAATAGAATTTTACAAAATACTTTCCGATTACCAACTCCAGATGTGATTTCAGTTTCTGGTTTTCTCCGGCGAAATCAATAGCCTGACGATAACTGGCAATGTAGTGTTCCTCTCTGTCTTCTGCCACCACCTGATTAATGGAAGGATTTTGTTCCTTGTCATTGTGATAACGCTTTACATAAATTGCTTCCTTATCATATTTATAGCTCTTTAAACAAGAAAGAACTTTCGTAAAGAACGGAGCATCCGCATAGTAGATCTGGTCTTCATCGAAACGAATCTGATTTTCTTCCAAAAAGCTCTTGCGATATAATACTCCTAATACTGTAATGGCTTTCAGGCGGGAATATTTCCGGAAACAATATTCATAGATATCCTCAAATGGATATTCCTTTAAGATTGCCTCCTCATCTCCATCATTATCTTCATTAGTATTCTTTTGTTCATCGTTAAAGGCTTTTCTGTGGAACCATGTATAGTTCATGTCTCCGTATGCCAAATCATCATCTTCTGTCATTACGGAAACAAGTTTTCCAATGGCATCTCCATATAAATAGTCATCTCCATCCAGGAAGTAAATAAATTCTCCGCTTGCATGATCCATACCATAGTTTCTGGCCGCAGATACGCCATGCTTTCCTTCCAAACGGAACACCTTTAAATGAATCTTATTTTCATATTCCTTAATTAACGCACTCGGATCATCTTCTTCCCCATCAATTACAAGAATTGTTTCATAATCCTGAAATTCCTGTAAATCAATACTTTCAAAAGTATCTCTTAAATAGTTTATTCCTTTTTTATGCGTAACAATAATGCTAACCATTATCTTGCTCCTTATTTGTTATTTAAATCCGTTTTAATCTGTGTGGTGGAAATTCCTTCTGTTCTTGGAAGATAAACCACTTCACAGTAATCCTTCAAGAAATCAAATTTTCCTTCCCAGTCATTTCCCATGACAAACGTATCAATCTTGTAATCCTGAACATCAGAAACTTTCTGTTCCCAGTTATTTTCCGGAATTACTAAATCCACGTAACGGATTGCTTCTAAAACCATCTTTCTTTCTTCATAAGTAAAATAGCATTTTTTTTGTTTTGAGTTCCAGTTGAATTCATCAGTTGATAAAACAACTACTAAATAGTCACCTAATTCCTTTGCTCTACGGAGTAAGTTAATATGTCCGTAATGCAGCATATCAAAAGTTCCATAGGTAATTACTCTTTTCATCTTGTATCTCCTTTATAAAAATTATCTTCGAAAAATTAACGCTCTTACGCTATTTTACGGGTATCTTGCCAATTAGTCAAATTTTGGCAACATCCTAGGATTCCTGAATAATCCGCTCTGCTGCTTTTTTCCCGCAATCCGGACCATCCAGATAATTATATTTGTTATGAAATGCCTCATATTTTTCCTGCCATTCTTTTGGCTCATATGTCCCAAGGCTCTCCACGAAAGCATCCTGATTGGATACAATCGGTCCCGGAAGTTCTTCAATATCAAAGTACATATCCCGCACTTGATTTTTATATTCCTCATAATCATACATTAAGAAAAACATCGGCCTTCTTAAGTTCGCATAATCAAAAAATACAGAAGAATAGTCTGTAACTAATACATCACTGACCAGATATAACTCATTAACGTCATTCACATCTGATACATCATAAACGAATCCTTCATACTGTTTGAGGTCCAGACGCCTTGCAATAAAATAATGGGCACGGAATAAAACAATGTAATCCCCTCCCAATTGTTCTCTTAACTTTCCAAAATCCAGTCCCTGCTCCACAGCAAATCCACCCAATTCAGAATGTTTATGATCCCGAAATGTCGGAGCATAGAGAAGAACCTTCTTATCCATCGGAAGATGTAACTGTTTTTTTAATGCATCGATTTCTTCCTTTGTCTTATGAAACAAGCTATCGTTTCGCGGATACCCCACTTCCAGGACAATCTCTTCTTTTCCACATTCCTTTAAATCAAAGGCGGATATCAATTTTTCTGTACAATAGGCAGAAGGCGAAATCATATAGGAAATCTTCTTTGCTTCCCTGTGATAGATTTTTAAAATCTCAGAAACCTTTGTAACGGCATTTCCTTCTCGTTCTACATCACATCCGATTTTTTTTAATGGAGTTCCATGCCAGGTTTGCACAAACACTCGCTGTTTTCCCGGCTTCAGAAAATCTCTAGTGTTAGAATTAAAAATCCAATATTTCGCCTTTGCTAATGCCTTGTAGTAAGCAAAGCTTTCAAAACGCACCAGCTGAACCCGAGAATCCGGAATCAGTTTTCTTCCCTTTTCCACATCTCTGAAGACCCAGATGAACCGATAATCCCGGTAACGGGAGTCCGAAATCATTGCATCAAAAATCCCCTTGGGATTGCAGGCGAAGCTTCGTCCCTGAAAACTCTCAAACACAATAGTCCTACTATCCGGCCTTAGAAACATTCTTGCCACTAAAAACAATATTCGTTTGTATAAAAGCATCAGTCTTCTCAGACCATTTCTAATAAACTTCACAATCTCTTCCTATCTGATAAACCTATTTGCAATTCGCTCACAAGTATCTCCATCCTGATAATAGTTTACCCTGTTGTTAATCTCTTCCCGCTGTTCTTTATAGGAATCCATCCCATTAAAAGTATCCGCTATGAATGTTTCCACATCTGCCACATTCTTGATTTCCATTCCCGGCATATATTCCTTGGGATTTTCAAAAACGAACCCTCTCTTTTGTCCATATTCTTCCATGTCTTCCACTGCAAAAGCAATAGGACGGTTTAAAAGCATATAATCGATATACACGGAAGAATAATCCGTAATCAATGCATCTGCATTACGTAACAACGTATATACGGTCATTTTCTGCTTCTGTAACTGCTCTTCCGTAATGAAATCAATATATGGATATTTCACAACCTCTTCCACTTTCTGAAGTGGATGGGTCTTAATAATCAATCGGCAATCTACACCCTTCAGATATTCATTTAACCGTTCTAAATCCTCCCTGCTTAAACAGGAGATTATAAAATCCGGATTATACTCCCGATAAGTCGGAAGCCATAAGAACACCTTTCTGCTTCCTCGACGAATGGATGTATCCACCAATGGTTCAGCCACAAACATTTCGTCATTTCGCGGATTTCCCATAACTTCAACCTGGCTTTCCTTGCAACCGAAAATACTTGCCATAATTGGCTTATACATCGGCGCTGTGGTTAAAACCTTCGTGAAAAAGTTATAATCAATTTTCTCGCACCCTTGTTCCAGGTTTCCAATCTTTTTCAACGGAGTTCCATGCCATAGGTTCACAACCATCTGTTTCTTCGCCGGTTTGATTGGATACTTTCCAAAACAGAAGAACGCATACTTTGCTTTCAGAAAGTAGCGAATTCCTTCCTTTGTTCCAACAAAGGTTACTCCTTCCGGTGCATCCTGTACAAACCGCTCATAGTCATTGGCACTGACCACGATGCGGTACTCCTTGTGATACCCCTCACGAATCAGATAATCATAAAAAGCTTTCACATTGTCACGAAATCCAAGATTGGAGTAGAAAAATATCAATCGGTTATCTTTCTTTATGAATTTATTACATAATGTCAGGGGCTTAAACCCAACTTTCAACAGTTCTTTTTTCATAATATTCTTCCCGCCTGATGAATCAGGCTTTTTACTTTCTTAGCACCTTTTCGTACAGGGACTTGCGAAGTCCGGTGGGGAAAAGGCTCACCAGGGAACGGCTGATTCCATTCACTAAAAAGGAAACCATACCAATGTATCCCAATTTTCTCAGGGAATTCTGGAATCGAAAAATACTTCCGATATATGCCAGTCCTCCGCGGCGCTTATACATCGCCTCACCACCACGCATATATACCAGATTTTCCTGAATATTATATCCTGTTACCCCTTGCTTTAGCATTACAGCCCACAAATGGTAATCCTCAAAATATCGATAATCCTCATAAAGTCCGGCTTCCACTACCGCCCGTTTCCGGTACATCACCGTAGGGTGATTAAACGGTGTTCTTTTCTTTACGTATGCCAGGATTTCTTCCTGCGTTTCCGGTACCTGACGAACGCCACCGGTGTGATCGATATCCCCTACAAACTCGATGACATTGGCTCCCACAATATCAGCACCGGTCTTTTTCATGGCCTGTAACTGTTTTTCCATACGGTCCGGTGCACAAATGTCATCACTGTCCATTCGGGCAATCACTTCACTCTTGCACTGCAAAATTCCATTGTTCAAAGCCTTTGCCAATCCCACATTATATGGTAGTCTGTAGACATTGAACAAGCCCGGAGCTGTTTTTGCATAATGTGCAATCACATCTTCCAGGCTATCATTCAGAGGTCCGTCACAGACAAGCACAAAGTCCTTTGGAGGAACCGTTTGGTTCAATACGCTGTCTATGGCGGTCCTTAAATATTCTGCTTTTTCTTTCTTATATACTGACATTAATACGGAATAGTCCACAATCATTCACCTATCTTTTTGTTATGGTCGCAGTTACCTGATCTTTTTCAATCCCTTCGGTATTCTCCTTCAAGAACATAATCTTAAACGTCATCAGAATCAACTGAATGTCCATATATACTTTATAATGCTGGATATAATATAAATCCAGTTTCAATTTATCATATGGTGTCGTATTATACTTTCCATATACCTGTGCATATCCGGTCAATCCTGCCTTAACCTTCAAACGGAATCGGAATTCCGGAATCGCTGCTTCATATTCCTTTGCAATCTCAGGTCTTTCAGGACGTGGTCCAACAACCGACATATGTCCCATTAAAATATTGAAGACCTGCGGCAATTCATCCAAGTGGGTGGCACGAAGAACCTTACCAACTTTTGTAATTCGGTCATCTTCCTTCGCTGCAAGTCTCGCACCGTCTTTCTCTGAATCCACCTTCATGCTTCTGAATTTAATAATCTTAAACACTTTTCCATTCTGTGTTAATCTCGGCTGTGTATAGAACAATGGTCCACGATCCCAAATCAAGTTCCCAATGGCAACCACAACCATTACTGCCACAGTCGGAATACATAAAGCAAGAGCAATCACAATGTCCATCATTCTCTTGGCAACAGCCTGTTCCCACTTCAGTCCTTTAATCTTTGTAACTAGCAATGGGGAGTCAAACAATGTATTCTGCTCACATCCGATAATGATAATATCCGAAAGTTTTGGCGTAATATACGCACGTTTATCATGCATATAGCAATACTTAATAATCTGGTTTCTCTGTCCACTCGGAATGTCACATAAAATCACGGACTGATGATGACGGATGGCATACTTCAATTCATCCGGATCCGCATCACAGTGGATTTCATCAGTAATCATATATTTATCCTGTCTCGTCTTAATCTTTGCGACTAAGTTATCAGGATCTCTGTCACTATAGATAAGAAGCATGTCTCTTGGTGGATATAACCAACGATATATCAGCATTTCCACGCCAACCCAAGCCAGGGCAAACAAAATATTGTCAAAAGACATTCCAATCAAAGTCGCCGGATCCACCATGCGCAGGGACAACAGCGATATTTCAAAATATTCAATGACATTTGCAAACAATAGTGCAAGAATCTGCGAAAAAATCAGATTTGAGTACTGAAGTCTCCGAATCTTAAATGCACCGTATACATTACCAAATGCAGTAAACAAAATAGCATATACTAGGAACATTACCAAATGACCTCTGATAACGAAAGGTCGATCAATTCCTAAATTGTAATGGGTTACCCAAAAATATCCAAAAATTGCCGTTTGTCCGGCAACATTAATTGCTAAAAGTAAAAGAACAATAATTCTTCGAAAAGCTCTTGATTCTCTCATTCTAACTTAATCTCCAATGAACTTGTGAAAATATATCGGTAAAATTACCAAATAATCTGTTACAAATTAAGACAATTTTACCAAAGGAAACTTTTTTTGTCAATGAAACCGCCCTCCGCCCCCCTAAAAGGTCACTGTTTCCTATTTTACTTTTTTCATTTCTGTTGTATAATGAAAAACAATGCATTGCGGACTGCTATGGTCCGAAATAATTTACTACACAAACACGTTTAACAGTTATTATATACAATGAAAATATCTCTAAACATTGTTTTAGGAAAAGGAGGATTCTATGGCAAAAAAAATGCTTTCACAATTAAACAACGATACCGGTTATTACGGTTACCGTTCCGAAGGACGTGTAGCCCCATCAAATAAAGGAAAAAAGAAAAAGAGCGGAAAGAAAGGAAGTGTCTTCGGAGTTCTTTTGGCACTGATTCAGTTAGCTGCCTCTGTTTACTTCGTAAGTAAGATTTACACATTACTTTCCACAACCTTTCTGGCTTTAGTTATTGGCGTACTCCTGATATGCTTCGGTATTTCCATGTTTACCCAGCACGGCAAGAAAGGTACCCGTATTTTCGGAAAGATTTTTGCAATCATTATGATTATTGTTTTAATTTTAGGAAGTATCTTCTCCGGAAAACTTCTTTCCTATTTAGATAAGTTCGGCGGAAACATCCATGTTGATGTGGACACCCCATTTGTGGTATTCCTTTCCGCTTCAGATGAATTCGGAGATTATTCTGATGATGTTAACTATCGTTCAGATACAAATATTCTTGCAGTTGTAAATCCAAAAACTTACACTGTACTCATGGTTTCCACACCAAGAGATTACTACGTTGTAGTTGATGCGGAAAGTGTTGATCCAAATGCAGGTTCTTCTTATGAAAAACTGACCCACGTTGGTCTTTACGGAAGTGGTGTAGCATACGACTCCAACGGTAATAAAATGACTGCTTCTGATTGGACTACCGGTTATAACGTTATTGAACAGGGTGGAAAATGGGGAAACAATAGTATGTATGGCAAAGATTCTGAATATACCGGTTTCACAGCCATTATGAATACCTTAAGAACTCTTTATAACGTTGATATTGATAACAAGAATTATTCCTACTTAAAAATGAACTTTACCGGTTTCGGTCGATTAATCGATGCCATGGGTGGTGTTACCGTGGATGTTGATTCTGATTTCACCACACGTACTTATGCAAACTATGAAAATGATGAAGGACGTGCAAACTACGTCTTTAAGAAAGGGCCTCAGGAAATGAACGGAGCGGAAGCACTCACCTATGCCCGTGAACGAAAGAAATTGGGTAGTGGTGATATGGGAAGAAACAAACACCAGGTTGCCGTTATGAAGGGAATTGCGAAAAAAATGCTTTCCACTTCCACCTATGTTCAGAACAATTACACTGATATTCTGGATGCTTTAGGAAATTCATTCTCAACGAATCTGAACCTTCCATCGTTAGTGAAATTCCAGACTGCCATTGCTTCTCAGAGCAATTATAACGGCTGGAACATTGTTTCTTACAGCGTTGTTGGAAATCCATCCTCCCAGAAGATTTTGTGGGATGGTAGTTATAAATCTGTTGTGGAACAGGACGAAACTTCTGTATCCAATGCATCTCATCTGATTCAGATGACTTTAGATGGTGTAGATACTGCAACCATAGAAAAACAGATTGAAGCATATACTAAATAATAAACAGGAGATTTTCAATCATGAAAAAAATAGTTCTTACCGGTGGTGGAACTGCAGGCCATGTCACTCCAAACATTGCTCTGGTTCCTAAGCTGAAGGAAAATGATTATGAAATAAAATACATAGGAACAAAAGAAGGAATGGAAAAAAAACTGGTACAGGATGCAGGATTGGATTACGAAGGGATTTCTTCCGGAAAGCTTCGTCGATACTTCAGTCTTAAGAACTTTACTGACCCATTCCGCGTTATAAAAGGCTATTTTGACGCCAAGAAAATCATTAAACACTATAAACCGGATATTGTTTTTTCGAAAGGCGGATTTGTTACCGTGCCTGTGGTTTACGCCGCAGCCAAGTACAAAATTCCGGTCATTATCCATGAATCGGATATGACTCCGGGATTAGCAAATAAATTGGCAATCAAAAAGGCAACGAAAGTTTGCCATAACTTTCCGGAAACAGCTACGCACTTAGGAAGCAAAGCAGTTCATACCGGTTCCCCGATTCGTCAGGAATTATTCGAGGGAAATAAACTGACAGCTTTAAACATGTGTGGCTTTACCGCAAACAAACCTGTCATTATGGTAACAGGTGGAAGCCTTGGTGCCGAAAACGTAAATAAACTGGTTCGTGCAGCATTACCAGAGCTTTTAAAAAAGTTTCAGGTTGCGCACCTTTGCGGAAAAGGAAAACTGGATGAAAGTCTGGTTGGTACCGAAGGTTATTGCCAGTTCGAATATATCAGCGATGAAATGAAAGACTTCTTCGCCATGGCAGACTTAATCATTTCCAGAGCCGGAGCCAATTCCATTTGCGAAATCATTGCTCTCGGAAAACCAAACATTTTAATTCCACTCTCTGCCGCTGCCAGTCGTGGAGATCAGATTCTTAATGCACAGTCCTTTGAAAAACAGGGATTCAGTGAGGTATTGGATGAAGATACTGCTACTGCAGAAGATTTAATCAAACTAGTGGAAAAAGTCTATACAAACAAAAATGCCTATATTGAAAAAATGAAAAACTCCGACGGAACCGGCGGAGTAGAAAAGATCATTCAGTTAATTAAAGAATTATCATAAATCATCGAAACTTCTACGCTTGTTTCGGGATTGTATCACGGTCGTTAAATGCACGAAAGCAAGCTTTCTGCATTTTCCTCTTCGTGTAAATAAAGAAACACCATCGTATTGTTTTACGATGGTGCTTTTCTCTTAGAATAAGTCTTTTGCCTTTTCAATAATTTCGTCAATCTTATTCTGTTCTGCTTCCTTCTGTACCCATGTAATGATTTTTTCATCATAACGTGGAATCACATGCATATGAAAATGGAATACAGTCTGTCCTGCCGCTTCTCCATTGTTCTGAAGAATATTCACACCATTACATCCTGTTACTTCCTTTAAGACGGCTGCCACTTTTTTTGCCAGAATATAAGCCTTTCCTGCCAGGTCTTCCGGAATTTCAAACACATTGGCATAATGTTCCTTTGGAATAATCAATACATGTCCCACCGTTGCAGGGCTTGCATCAAAAATCACGCGGAAATTTTCATCTTCAAATAACGTGTTTGTTTCAAATACTCCGTTTGCTAATTTACAAAAAATACAATCTTCCATAATTCTTCTCCTTTTTATTGATTCACAGCCCAAGCCGTGTCATTGACTTATTCGTAAGGTGCATAAGTTGTTCCATAACTTTCCTTCTTTGGTGGCCAGTATAACAGCGCTCCAAGAATCACCCCGGAAACCGCACCTCCCAAGTGCGCTACCCAGTTTACACCTTCCTGCATGTTTCCAAATACCATTAGCACCAACAGCACCATTAATTGCCGGGAATCATATCCTTGAGATTTTCGTGCTTTCACAGTCATGGTAATATAAATTCCAAAAACTCCCATAATGGCTCCTGATGCACCAACTCCTACTGCAAAGTCCTGATGGTAGTATTCACTAGCTGCCGATAACGCTGTTGCACCAAGACCACAGACAAAATAAGAAATCAGATACTTCCATCTGCCATATTCATTTTCAATAATATAACCCACTGCTGCCAGCATTACCATATTGTTTGCCAGGTGTTCGAAACCGGAATGCAAAAACATGTGGGTGAATACCCGGTACCACTCTCCATGATCCAAAACATCCGGAAGGTACATTCCGCCGTGTTCATAAAGATAACCCGGGTCCAGGGAATTCCCTAAAATATCCAACTTTAAAAAGACAAGAACATTGATTACTACCAGTCCAACCGTAATAAACGGAATGTCTTTTCGTTTTAATAAGTCCATTACACTTTCTCCCTCTATGGAAAAACCGAAAAGAAAAATATTTCATTTTCCTCTTCGGTTTTCTCTTAATCTCTAAAGTAAATATCTCTTGTGTAAAGTTTATCCTTTACATCTTCCAAACCAGCTTCAAAACGATTTGCAATAATTACATCAGAATGTTTCTTAAATTCTTCAAAATCCTTGATTACCTTATCGCCATCAAAAGTTTCTTCCTTTAAGGTCGGTTCATAAATCACAATATCCACGCCGTTATTCTTTAGCATCTTAATAACACTCTGAATCGAAGACTGACGGAAGTTATCAGAATCTGATTTCATAGTTAATCTGTAAACACCTACCACCTTCGGACATCTTGCCAAAACCTGATGTGCGATATGCTTCTTTCTGGTATGATTTGCATCAACAATAGCTTTAACAATGTCATTTGGTACTCCCGTGAAGTTTGCCAAAAGCTGTTTGGTATCCTTCGGAAGGCAATATCCACCGTATCCGAAAGAAGGATTATTATAGTGATTACCGATTCGCGGATCCAATCCTACACCTTCAATGATTTCCATAGTGTTCAGTCCTTTTAATTCTGCATAGGTATCTAATTCATTGAAGTAAGATACTCTCATTGCAAGATACGTATTTGCAAAAAGCTTTACAGCCTCTGCTTCTGTCGGATTAATGATTAATGTCTTAATATCTTCTTTAATGGCTCCCTGCTTTAATAAATCAGCAAAGCCTTCTGCTTTCTTTACTAATTCCGCATCGTATTTCGGAACACCCACAATAATTCGAGATGGATAAAGATTATCATATAATGCTTTTCCTTCTCTTAAGAATTCCGGTGAAAAAATAATCTGTGATCCGATGCTGTCTTTATACTTTTCTCTGATAGACAATGTATATCCTACAGGAATTGTGGACTTAATTACGATGGTAGCCTTCGTACCAACTTCCTTAACAATATCTAAAACACTCTCAATCGATGAGGTATCAAAGAAATTCTGTTCTTCATTATAATTCGTAGGAGTAGCAATTACGATGTAATCTGCTTCCTTATATGCATCTCTCCCATCCAGTGTTGCTGTAAGATTTAAATCCTTTGTAGTGAGATATTCAGTAATTTCCTTATCAACAATCGGGGAAATTTTATTATTAATCATTTCCACTTTTTCCGGAATAATATCTATGGCGTGAACCTCATTGTTCTGTGCCAATAAAACTGAATTTGCAAGTCCTACATAACCTGTACCTGCTACTGCAATTTTCATGCTGTTACCTTCCTCTCATGAATACTTCATATTTTAATTTTTCATACACTCTCAAAGGATAATTTTATCATATATCCTTATTTTTTACAATTTTTTTGATATAACGGAACGTTTCCTCTTCTCCCCGGTCAATTAACATCTGCAAAAGTTTTTCTAATTCTTTTTTTGTGTTGGGATGAATACTTCGATGCGGTGTCCGATGAGAATAATACGCCATCGGTGATGCATCGGTATAATTTTTTCCATTGTAAATCTTACTGGCCGCAACTCGGTCGCAAAACATTTCTGCCAAATAGCGAAATGGCATTTCCACCGGTTCGTTTCGCTTTGTTTCCAAATTATAATCATTCCAATATTCATAATGATGCTTGTTTCTTCCCTTATGATGCATCCATGCATAAGAAAAACCATAGCTTTCCCGCTCTCCCTCATTAGGACTGCGGTAACCGGTATAATACTTCACTCCGGGAATGAATTCTGTCGGGGAATACTTCGACAAATCATGGCGTAATCCCTGCCAGAAAATCCCCGCCTTTGCACAATGACGGATTACCTGGTGCCGATGCTTTGTTATCGTACAAAAATGACCAATTAATCTTCTTGGAAAATTCATTGCTTTCCTTCTTTCACTCAGTTTATTTTTTGAACAATCTACGATTTTTTCCTTTTTTCTTTTTGCTCTGTGGGATAAAATATCTGTTCTTATTGCCATCTTCCAGAACTTCCCGCTTCAAATAGTCCAACCGTTCCTTTGCCGTAGATTTTTTCGTCAATGACTGATCCAGTTTTACAAAATCCTTTGTGTGCTCTGCATCATACGAAAAAACAAATTCATCATCCTTATATTTCAATGATTTTTTCGTTTCTGCATTTTTATAAAAATGTACACTTTCCTTCGTAAAGAAAACTTTACTTCCAATTTGTCTCGCCGGATTACCTCCCCAACTGGTATTGGACGGAATTTTCTTTCCGGGAACCATTGCCATTGCTCCCACAATACTTCCCGAGCCAATCATTGACCCTTTTAAAATCATGGCACTCTGACCAACCCATACGGAATCTCCCAGAAAAATACTTCGGCTCAAATTTTTACGTTTTAGCGTTTCACAATCATAAACCAGGTGTGGGTCAGCAGTTCTTAACCAAATATCAAAGGAAAACAATCCATTGTTTCCAATAAAACAATGTTTCTGCTCAGACACGATGATATTTAATTTTCCATTCATATAATTATTTCTACCAATGCAACAAACACTGTTATGATATAGATTCATATTCAGCATATATTGACTTCTACTTTCTCCAAGAATTACCAGATTGTTATCACCGTGCAATTCGATCCTCGAATTCAGAATTGACATCTTTCCCTCTAAAAATACAATATTGTTTTTCCCATGAAAAATTATTTTTGTATTTTTCAATTCGATTTTAGCGCCTTTATTTCCAAATAAAATCTGATTATCTTTTAACTCCTCGAGAGTTTTCAAACTTTCAATTACTTCCATAACGAATCCTCATTGATTTAAAATCTAAAATATATAAATGGATTGTAAGTCGAATTTACAAGATATAGAACCGTCAAGCCAAACAGACATGCCAGATAACAGTAACCACCTGCCATGACCAGTTCCCTGATTGTTCCCTTGCATTTCTTCGATAAATACTCTCTAAGTTTCTTGTATACCGGTGCACTCAACACAATACCTAAGACTAAATAAATACCATATTTACTTAAGTACATCAGGCACAGTTCCGTTCCCAATTTTTCGAAATGGAAGGAGAACATCACCTTCAAGTATGCAATCACCTCTGCCAGGGATTCCACACGGAACAACACCCAACCCACAATGACTGCCAGCATTACATAAATATGTCGAATCCACCCCGGAATTTTATCCAGAATTTTTAACAAAAAGTTCTTTTCAATAAATAACAATATGAAATAATAAATCCCCCATAAAATGAAGTTCCATGCAGCACCATGCCAGAAACCGGTAACTGCCCAGACCACAAACATATTAAAAATCTGACGGACTCTTCCACATCGATTTCCACCCAATGGAATGTAAATATAATCTCTAAACCATGTGCTTAAGGAGATATGCCATCTGCGCCAAAATTCTGTAATGGATTTTGAAATGTATGGGTAATTGAAGTTTTCATTAAAATGAAATCCAAAAATCCTTCCTAAACCGATGGCCATATCTGAATAGGCGGAGAAGTCGAAATAAATCTGTATGGTATAAGCCACTGCTCCCAACCAAGCATATGGTGTCGTTAAATAGTCTCCATCAAACACGATATCTGCCAATTGTCCTGCATAATTAGCAATCATGACCTTCTTCGCCAGACCTACGATAAAGCGTTCGATACCTGCTGCCAAATCATTAATGGAAATGCTACGTTCTGTGATTTCATTTTCCACGGTCTGATAACGGACAATCGGTCCTGCTACCAGCTGCGGGAATAAAGAAACATACAGCAATACAAAGAATGGATTTTTTTGTGGTTTCACTTCTTTACGATACACGTCAATGACATAGGACATTGCCTGAAACGTAAAAAAAGAAATACCAATTGGTAAAACAATTTTCGGTATTGCTATGTGTTGAGAAAATATTTTATTAAAATTTCTTAAGATAAATACTGTATATTTATAATATCCTAAAACTCCTACATTACTGGCAATCGCCAAGAAAAGCACTAGTCCCGATAATTTTCGTTCCGGATATTTTTCTCTCAGAAAATCAATGGCAAACGCTGCCAGATAGTCAATGCCCACAATGGCTAGCATTACAAATAGAAATTTAGGTTCGCCCCACGCATAAAACACAAGACTGAATAGTAATAATACATAATTTCTGTATTTTTTCGATGCTAAAAAATATAATGCCACTAACGCGGGCAAAAAAGCAAATAAAAATATGGTACTACTGAAAACCATAATGCATAACTCCCTGCAAAATTTTCCTCCATTGTACCATACTTTTATTTTGCCTTCAACCAACAGACCGCTTACTTCAGCTCATAAAGCTTTGCTCTCCTGATTCCTTCATAAAACTGTCTGTCTTTGCCAAAAGCACTATATTTTTTTTCATTCTCTAACAAAGATAATTCATACTTATCAAAAATATAAGCCATTCGATGTTTTCTTGTTCCAAATTTAATATTCGAAAATCCATCGATTTCTTTTCCATCGATTGAACAAACCCGAACCTTAACACCCTTCTGTCGTTTCAGCTGCTCCCTGATTTCTGCAGAAATTTCTCCGTTGCAGGTCACTAACAGATTATTGTTTTTTCCAAGAATCGGCAACAGACGCTGGAATTTTTTAATATTGGACTTGATTGTTTCCACTTTATCCTTCCCATAAATGTATCCCCATAACGCATACTGTTTTTTAATCTGTTCTTCCCTGTTTTCCTTTGTGTTTTCTACAAAAGTAATATATTTTTTCTCCTGCTTTTCCAGAATATAATTATCATATTCTTTTTTACAGGTGAAATAGCGCTCTGCCTGACTGTTCTTTACAACCTTAAGGTTCAAAGGAATTCTTGTCCCCCCTGTTTTAAAACTCAGCTGAATAATCTGCGTCTTCTCAGCCATTCGGATTTTTCCCTTGAAGATTAATGTTTTTGTAATATGCTCTCCAAAGATTGTTTCTCCAATATCATCCCGCTCTATTTTCTGACAGGAGTGTGTTCTTAAATCTGCCTGTAATTCTTTTCTACTGATAACAAGGTCCAGATTTTTCAGGGATAAGTTATAATCAATCTTTCCTTCCAAATATAAATAGTCCCCATCCATCTGTGCTTTATAAATCTGCGCCGGAATGGTATTTATTCTTCTTAACACCACATTTTTTCCATAAAAGACTAATCCTCTGGTATTGTAAACATAATTTGGTGTTTCACCTTTTGCTTTATATCTCAAAAGCAGATATGTTCTCTTGTTTGCGGAAATAAAATTTATTTTATCCAAGGAAAAAATATTATCTGCTATTTGTTCAACAACAGCATCAATATCCTGAAGATACTTTCTGGTGATTTCTGAACTAACACCTTTTCCACCATTTACACGGAAGAAGATATCCACAGTTAACAGCGTATCTAGATAATTATGAAATCTTTCATCTACTTCTTTTTTCAGTTGCAATATTTTTCCGTAGAATTCTTCTACAATGCTTTCATAATCATCCGGGCAATTACTTTCATTTCGAAGTACAACGAAATCGGTTCCTCGATCCTTATAAAGTAATTTTGTTGGTATATATCCATATTTTCCATCTTCCATAACAAGCTTTGCTACAACAATTGCTTCATCATAAGAATTATTCATTTCCGATATATACTTTAGTAATTCATCCCTGCGAATTACTGTTCCCAAAAAGCCACTTAAAACCTTTAAGTATTCATTACTTACATCTACATAATCAAATACTTCATCTGCATACATCTTCAGGAAAAAGCGCTTTTCCCCTTTTAATTTCTGCACTATTGTGGAATATATTTTATATCCTTTTTCCAGTTCTTTCTCGATAATTCCAAAATAATTATTCTGCAATTGATCTGATTCTCTCACAAAAGTAATGTATATCCCTGTTGCTTTTGACGCTTCCGCCACTAAATCTTTCACACTACGATTTTCATCAACGCAAAGAATTTCCATGCGTTCCTCTGAAAAACCGGCTTTCTTCAAGGCGTCCGAATTGATAACTCCATCCTTGCAGGAATATATTACAGATAACACTTTGCTATTGTCCATTGTTTCCCTCCTAATCCTGCAACTGCGTTAATACATTATAAATACGCTCACAGTTATTTTTATCATGAAACTCAAAGAATGACTTTAGACGTTCCACGTACTTTTCAGGCATTACACAATCCCGTTCCATGTACTTCTGTAGCAAATCCACCAGGTCTCTTTCTTCAGAAACTACCTCTCCGAAACCCATAGTCTCGTAATTATAATAACCACGTTCCAAATGAGATTCAGCAAACTGATAATACAAAACAGGCTTCTGCATATATGCAAAATCATATTGAACGGAAGAATAGTCTGTAATCAAAAGTGCCCCTTCCTTCATCATCTCCTGATAGGATAAGTTTTCATCTACAATTTCCACCCCCGGTTGAATATCAAAATCCTCAATTTGAATCATCATATTCGGGTGCGGTCTAAACATCAGTGTATAACCATTTTTTTTCAAACAATCTAACAAATCCGGATTATTCAATAAGGAATTAATCTTCTTGAACTGATTGGATTCCTTATATTTTTCATTATATGCCGTTTTTCCATTGACAAGATAAGTTAAATTTGATTCCCAGGTTGGAACATATAAAATATGCTTCTTAGGATTACTGCTTAAATTGTCATATCTGGCAAATCCGGTAAGATATACCTGTCCGCCCAAATATCCATAATCTTCATTGATTATAGATTCATATTCCGGTCGAACAGCTGTTATAAATGCCGCAATATTTTTGCTCTTTCTCTTTAACCAACCGGACATATCATCCTTTGTAATTCCATGCTGAAGAAATACTCTCTTGGCCGTATTAAAACCTACAAGTCCATAGGCAATATCCACAAATGGCTTATATACGCTTTCATCTGCATGAGATGAAATTACTTCACTGGCAATTAATGTATAGTAGTAATGTTTCATACTTCCATACTCAATCACATTGCTAAATTTCTTTACCCTTTCATAATCAGAACAATCTGCTGAAATAACAAAATATTTTTCAACACCATCGTCAATGTCCTTACAATATTTATACAGGTGTTCTCCATTATCATCCGCACGATTGATTCGATCTGATATTAACCATATTTTTCGATTCTTATCTTTTTCGTAATTATCAATATATTGCTTTCTGAGTTTACCAATTAATGCGGACTCTTCTGCACTTGCTATGGAGTATATTTCTTCCATCACATCTCTGTTTAACAACTGCATTTTTTCTACTGTCGCGTCCTCAATTCGTAATCCTCCTTCAACTATATAAATAAGTCTGTCGTCCATTACGGAAAACATTGTTTTACATTTACTTGCCAGGTGAGATTCACCAGACGCTTCTATATTCAGATACATCTTCTTGCCGTCACAAATAACATAAACATTGAACTTATGACGACTTCCCTTTTCAATCTTTTGTTTATGAATAAAGGTATAAGACTGATTAATCATTGTACTTAATGAATAAACATTATTGTAATTTCGGTTAATTCTTTCCAGCTTTGTAACAGTAGTTGTCGCCTTACCGTTTTTATAACACCTGTCTTCCATATATAAATCCACTTGATCCGGAATATTTGGAATCTGATATTTTCCTTCCAGTTCCAATTCATCCTGATGCACCTCACATATATCAAGGAATACACGTGCCTTGGATACATTGCATAGCATATAGTGGTCATATGCATAAATAATGTCATCCATTGTTTCTATCTTTGTAGCTAATTCCTTATAGGTTTTCCCATATTTCAGGCTCAAAATATATAGGATGTAATTGATTGTGACATGTGTGTTTCCATAGATTACAGTGTCATCTACATTCTGAATGATATTCTTATAGATTTCCAGAAACTCCTTCTTTTCCTCATCAGTCAATGTGTCCTCGCCAACTTTTCGAATGATGATTTTCCACACTGTTTCGTACATGATTACCTGCTGAAGATATGGAATCACTTCGCCATATTTCTTCTTGCAGACATCAATTAATTCCAGATGAAGGTATTTTAATACATCCAGATATTGCGCTTTACTCTTTTTTGCCCGTTGCATAGCTGAACTGTCTGATGCACGGAAACGATATAGATAAGCCGCTTCCTTCACTACGCCATATTTTCCACAATTTAAAATAATCTTGTTTACCAGCTCAGCATCTTCTCCATACTTAAGGTTCGGATTAAAACGATACTTTACCATTTCTTCCCTCTTTACAAAAGAACTGCTAATAGACATCTGAAAACAATCCGGTTCCTTCATAATGTCAATAACACGCGTTTCCTTAAATTTGTAATTTAACAGATGATTTCCTTCTTTTGCTTCAAAATAAACCAATGGTACTGAAACAAGATCAACTTCATCATGATGTTTCTTAAAAA
This sequence comes from uncultured Lachnospiraceae bacterium, assembly GCA_902766735.1. Classification (GTDB taxonomy): domain Bacteria; phylum Bacillota; class Clostridia; order Lachnospirales; family Lachnospiraceae; genus Eubacterium_G. Next base: position 5,078 of record CACXEU010000066.1, on the reverse strand, counting down.
AATTATAGACATTTTCCAATGTTTCCTCTGTTAACGCATCATCTGCATCCAGAAAGTTTACATATTCTCCTGTAACCACTTCAAGCCCTGCATTTCTTGCAGAGCTTACACCACCATTTTCTTTATTAATGTAAATAATATTATCCGGATACCGGTTTTTATATTTCTCGCATATTTCATGACTGGAATCTGCACTTCCGTCATTTACCATAACCAACTGAACATTTTTCTTAAAGCCAATTGTTTGGTTTATCAGACATTGTATTGTATTCTCAAGATAATCTTCCATATTATAGATTGCCATAACTATGGAAAATTTATACTGTTGGCTCATTTCTTCTCCTCCTACAATCCTAAATGAAGTTTTGTGGTCTCATATGAAAACGACTTATCTGACTGGCACGGGATAAAAATCGTGTAATCCGGTTGATATTCCTCCACGAAATCAGCCATAGTTCTCTTCTGCTTATTATATCTAAAATCCAGGGAGATCATTTTTCTTGCGCTTGGTACCATCAGGGATTCCAATGAATTCGTGAAAGAACTTCCACAAATCAAAACATCCGGATTGTTCTTATTTTTTGTTGTAACTTCGGTAAATGCATAATCACCACCCATGAAGCATTTGGCGTATGTATCACCTTTTCCCCAAATCTTTGCTTTACTGTTCCTCTTATATTTCACCTTCCAGCCCTTTGGCTTAATTGCCAGATTTTCTTTTCCGGATTCAATGGCATTTCCTATGTTTCGGTCAAAAGAACCGACAATATCTGTCTTCTTAATCTTATAAGAATCCAATAATTTCACATCCATCTTCGGGAACTGTTCCTTCATCAGGTTTGTCACTGTCTTATAAATAATTTCCTGGCCCTCGATGTTTACATGATGATCTGTTTTATAAAAATATTCTTCGGAACCGGTCTCTTCAAACAATTCCAATGCATCAATAAAAATCACATCCTCTGAAAGGTTCTCTTTCAATATCTTAAGCGATTTTTCATAACGCTCTTTTCCGGAAATGTAAAAAGAAGGAAGATATCTTTCCATCAGTATGTCTTTTCTTGGATAATGAATATAGATAAATTTGCTACCACTGTCCGTAACCTTCTTTGCTTCCTTATTGATTAGCTTTGCAATTTTCCTGATTTCCTTATCATACTCTTCTTCCCCGGTAATTACCTCCGGTTCAGAAAACAAATAATCCTCTTTTCCTATTACTGTTGTACCCTGATATCCAATTTTCAATACATTTGTGGTAATGTCAAAGTATTTTTCAATCATGGAAGTACGATATTGCAATTGGTCAGAGAATGCATCGCCAATATTCTGCATATACCGGCTGTCAGAAAACTTCTGATAATCCAGTTTGGGAAAGGTCATTAGTCTTCTGCCCTCCACCTCGCTCTTTTTTGTTTCATTATCCAATGTTAAAAATCCAATGACTGCAATGAAACAGAAAAAGCTAAACACAAATATTTTCTTAATATGATTACTCATCTCTTATCCCTTCTATTTCTAATTGCCTCTCAACAATTCTTCGTCAATAATTTCACCCTTTAATAATACGTCTCCATACTCTGTGTGTACCCCAAACTGAATGGTCTTAAAGTCCTTCGGTACTTTTAAGGCAAATCCTGCATGCTTATAGTTTCTTCTACGCACATCCAGAATGTCAATTCTCTTTTTACACGGATGCTTCACCGTCTGAATCCGTTCGCCGTCAATGATTGCATAAATGTAATCATTTTCTCGCATTGCATATAACGGGGAAGTAAAACGACCTCGAATCATTCCTTCATACTCCGGCTTTTCTGCCTTTCCAATAATTCTCACATTTCTCTCTGAAAGCCTTGCCAGCTCCACATCACCAAAGGAGAATATCAAATCTCCATCCTGATAGGTTCGTTTTGCCCAGATTTGCTTATCGTACTTTAATGACAACAGTTCTTCAATCACCGGCATGGAGGTATTTAACTCTGCAATCATTCGATAATTGATTTGTTTTAAAATGTCTCCCAATTTTTTCTTGAATTCCGGTATTTTCTGCTCCGGAACCATCTCCATTACAACATCACGATTCTGTTCCAGGAAAAACAGTCGAAGATGATAAGCTACTACATATTGGATATAGGGATGTATTCTTCCTCTCCAATCCTTACTCTTATTCATGAGTCTCTGGTACCCCTGTTCCAGCAATGTGGTGTAACGATTCTTATTTTTCCAAGACTGATCGACCAGAGATGTTCCTGCATTGGTCTGTCTGTAATAATAAACTGCTCCCTTTACCAAGCCATATTTTTTTATTTTTAAAAGGACCTGATTAATTGCAAACGCATCTTCCCAGAAATTCATTGTTTCGTCGAACTTCAGCTTTTTCGCTGCCTTTCCTTTGAGAAAAACACCTCCAATATAATATTGTGGAAAGTTATAGTCGTCTGCAATATTCACCACTTCTCTTTCCTCAAATCTCCAATTGGATTTATGAGCCCCTTCTCTGGCACCAAAGAATTCAATTTCCATACATGCCATTTGGATTTCTTTATGCTGCTTAAAAAACACATCCACCTTTTCTAACGCATGGGTTTCCAGACAATCATCGGAATCCACAAAACCCACGATTCCCTTCCGGTCCTTTCGACTTTGCTTCAACCCAAAATTTCGAACCGCAGATACTCCTTTGTTTTCCTCAAAGTGTGTTACCACAATGTTCTTCGGATATTTTTCCTCATACTCTTTGCAGATTGATAATGACTCGTCTTTACTTGCATCATCAATTAAATGTAATATTACATTTTCTTCAAAGGATAATGACTGTTCTGTAATGCTTTCAATTGCATCCTTTAAAAATTCCTGTGCATTATACACGGGCATGATAATATGAAACATTTTGCTCTCCCTTTCTGAACATCATAAAAAATGACATACAAAGTATAGTATAGCACATTTTCACTATCAATCCTATCTTTTCAATTGATTTGTGCTATGATAATAGGAAGAAACACGTTTCGAAAGGATTAAAGACATGTTAGGTTATTTAATTTACTCAAAAGAAGATATAGAAAAAAATCAGTTTTTCATCCAAAAGCTGGAAAGCGGTTTTCATCAGCACGGGATGAAACTGGAAACATTGATTTATGAAAAGATATCCTTGGAAAAGCTTGAGAATAATCCATTGCCGAATTTTGTCATAAATCGAAGCCGCTTCTACGATATTTCTTTTTTCTTTGAAGAACAGGACATTCCGGTTTTTAATTCCGGGTTATTAACAAAAGTGGCAAATGATAAGCTTTCCTGTTATCAATTTCTGGAAAATATTGTCCCTTTCATGGATGCCAAAAGCAGTACCGATTATGTCAGTGGAGAATTTTCTTATCCGGTGGTTTTCAAAAGTTGCAGCGGACATGGCGGCAGCGAAGTTTTCCTTGCATCCAATGCCTCCGATGAACTCCGTGCCCAAAAGTTACTAGCCGGAAAACCATATCTGATTCAGAAATGTTCCAACAATCCCGGAAAAGACGTTCGCGTTTACATCTTAGGAAATGAAGTAGTTGCCGCAGTTCTTCGCACGTCCCTAAACAGTTTTAAGAGTAATTACAGCCTCGGAGGAAATGTTTCCTTATATGAATTAAACGACTATGAACGTGGATTCGTCGATGCCATCCTGCGTGTACTCCCTATGGATTATGCCGGTATTGACTTCATCTTCCACGACGGCAAAGCGGTCTTTAACGAAATAGAGGACGCCGTTGGCGCCCGCATGTTATATGAAGTGTCGGACATTGATATAGCCGACCAGTATGTTGATTATCTTGTTAAAGAGATTTTGAAGCGATGTAACTCATAATGGCATCAGCCACATTGACTCCGGTACAATCATAAATGTTTTTAAAATGTGCATTGGAATTCACTTCGCAAAGGATTGGCTCATGTTTTTCTCCAAAAAGGATGTCTACCCCTGCGAAGTCCAGCCCCAGATACTCACATACCTTAACTGCCAAAGCGGCTTCATCCTCCGTCGGTGTATAGGGCTTCATTTTTCCTCCATTGGTAATATTGGCTCGAAAGTCATTGGAATTCATTCGTTCCATTGCAGTCACAACCTGATTACCTACCACGTTAATTCTGATATCTCTTCCTTTTGAAGCTTCTATATATTCCTGCATAATAAATTCATGATGCCCAATCTCCTGAATCTTTTTCACAGCCTCCTCATGATTCTGAACCAGATAAACCTGTTCCCCAAAAGAACCTTTGCTTTCCTTGATTACCATTGGATATCCCAAACTGCTTTCAACCTGCATTAAAAATGCATAATCCGGATATTCCTTTAAAAATGTCATTGGCGCAATATATGTTTTAGGCATTTTTATATCTGTATTTTTTAATCTGATATAGGTCAACGCCTTATCATCACAAGTTTCGATTGCTGCCGCACTATTTAATACCGGAAATCCTTCCTGCTCCAACATCTGTGCCAATCGCACATCCTTATCCCAGAACAATATGAAATCCGGTTTCACACGCCAGTCTGTTTTTCCACTGTTAATAGGAAGAATTGATGTAAGCTGATCGTTGGTCAATTTCTGAAGGGCCATCCCCTGCTTTGCTGCCGCATCAATCAACCAATGATATATTTCTTCAAATTTTTCACTTTGTAAGTATCCATTTACGATAATCCATCCCTGCTTCATTTCAATTTCTCCCTTAACTCTTTACACTTTTTACACCCTTAGGGCTACTTTTATTTTTTCGGGGGTAACTTTCTCCCTAAAAATTTCTTCCTTTGCACCCACCATTCAGCTCTTTTGATTTTTCGGGGGTAACTTTTTCCTTAAAAATTTCTTCCTTTGCACCCACCATTCGGCTCTTTTGACCTTTCGGGGGTAACTTTCTCCCTAAAAATTTCTTCCTTTGCACCCACTATTCAGCTCTTTTGATTTTTCGGGGGTAACTTTTCCCTTAAAAATTTCTTCCTTTGCACCCACCATTCAGCTCTTTTGACCTTTCGGGGGTAACTTTCTCCTTAAAAATTTCTTCCTTTGCACCCACCATTCGGCTCTTTTGACCTTTCGGGGGTA
>CACXEU010000065.1 GCA_902766735.1 uncultured Lachnospiraceae bacterium | reverse complement strand
TTATGATGATATTGTGGCAAATGATTTTAATTTGAACATCCCAAGATATGTGGATACAACGGAAGAAGAGGAAGAAATCGACTTAAATGCATTGACACAGAGTATGCGCGAGACAGACAAGCAGATCAAAGAGGAAAATGCAGCGTTAGTCGGAATGATGAAAGAACTGACCTTCCAGGATAATGCGACGAAAGAGGCTGTTGAGGCGTTTATTCGTGTGCTTGAGGAGGTGTAAGATATGAATACACCGAAGATTCGATTTAAGGGATTCACAGACGATTGGGAACAGCGTAAGTTGGGCGATGTTTTGAAAGAAAGGACTGAGAGAGCTAAAGGCGAAGAAGAATTGCTATCAGTTACTATTGCAAACGGAGTTATTAGACAGGCTGATTCCGAGAAAAGAAACATTGCTTCGGAAGACAAACGTAATTATAAAGTTGTAAAAAAAGGTGACATCCCATACAATTCTATGCGGATGTGGCAAGGTGCTGTTGGTAATTCACAATATGATGGAATAGTAAGCCCTGCATATACTATTTTGGTTCCTACGGATGAAGCTAATGATAAATTTTTTATGGAGCTTTTTAAGAAAGAAAACTCGTTACAACGATTCAAAAGATGGTCTCAAGGACTAACTTCTGATACGTGGAATTTGAAGTATCCAGCGTTATCCACAATGCAATTTTTCATTCCATCGATAAAAGAACAAAAAAGGATTGCTAATTGTTTGCAAGAACTTGATTACCTCATCACTCTTCATCAGCGTAAGTGTGACGAAACAAAACAACTCAAAAAATTTATGCTGCAAAAAATGTTTCCGAAAAATGGTGAGAAAAATCCAAAAATTCGATTTGAAGGATTTACGGACGATTGGGAACAGCGTAAGCTGGGAGAGTTGGTGCAATTCTCAAAAGGAACTGGCTATTCTAAGGCTGATCTGAAGGAGTTCGGAACTCCCATTATTCTATACGGAAGACTCTATACAAAATACGAGACTGTAATAGCTGATGTTGACACCTTTGCAGATGCAAAACAGGGTTCTGTTTACAGCCATGGTGGAGAGGTCATAGTACCAGCTTCTGGCGAGACTGCGGAGGACATTTCTATCGCCTCAGTCGTTGAAAAATCAGGGGTTTTGCTTGGTGGAGACCTCAATATTATCACTCCGTCAGCGGATCTTGATTCCGCATTTCTCGCTATCAGTATCTCCAACGGGAAGCCGCATGAAGATATGGCAAAAATGGCTCAAGGAAAGTCTGTTGTTCATCTTCATAATACGGACTTGGAAAAGATCGATTTGGCGTATCCGAGTCACGAGGAGCAGACACAAATTAGTGGCTTCTTCAGAGGTATCGACAACCTTATCACCCTTCATCAACGTAAGTGTGAAAAACTTAAAGCATTGAAGAAATTTATGTTACAGAATATGTTTATTTAGATATAAAGAAGGAGATTAGCAATATGAAGAAAATGGGCATATTATTTGCAATTGGAATATGCTGTATCATGGTAGGATGTGGACAGAAAAATGATTCGTCGAATTATACGACATCGGTGTCATCCATGACAGATTCGGTAAGCGAAGTGTCGGAAAATGACGTTGTTTCAGACTTATCAGGTACGTGGAAACAGGATGGTGATTTGGGAGAAATGTATCAAGTTGCATCAATTAATGATGATACTATTTGGATATATTGGTACAATACTGTGGATGCAAGTTATACTTTATACTGGGCAGGCAGTTTAGAACAACCGGAGAACAGTAAGGCGTATACATGGACTTCTGAAAATGATCATGATAAAACGGATGTTTCTATTCTAGCATCGGGTGATAATACAAAAGATTTTACATATAAAAACGGGAAAATTAGTTATGAATGTTCTATTTCTGGAACAACAAAAATAGTTAACTTAATTCAATCAGATATTGATTTACCGGTCTCATTATTAGCAACGTCAAAAAAGGAAGAACAGCTAGAAGTCGAGAAAATTAAGTCAAATTTAGAAGTTACATGTGAGATTGCAAATAAAAGGGTGCTCTATGTATTTGTGACAAATAATAGTGAGTACAAAGCGGACAATATATTATTAAAGTTGACATTAAAGGATGCTGAGGGGAATAAAGTGGATTACCAGGAAGAAAGTTTGGAACAAGTTCTTGGAAAAACAACTGTTGTAAGAAAATTTATTACTGAGACGGATTATGATGATTATGAAATTGACGAAGAGGTTAATGATAATAATATTTCTATTTACTCAGGTAATTTTGCTACTGATATTTCAGTGGAATCAAATAGAAGTGGAAGTAATATAATTGTTGATTGTACCAATAATGCAGAGTGCAATATTGATGATCTGAATTGTGTAGTAGTTGTATATAAAGATGGTAAAATAGCGGATAGCGAAGAATATTATTATTTGATAACTGATGATGCGGGTGTTTTTGATTTAAAAGAAGGAGAAACTCAAACAATAAAGTATGAGATCCCAGAGGATGTTTCTTTTGATGATTATAAGGTTTTTATAAATGGTGCATATGTGTATTAATGCTAGATTATAACAAGATTGCATGTTATCAGAAATTAACGAAAAACGTCCTAAGAAGTATTAATGGAGGGATTACAGAATGGGTAAAATTATTTTATATCATGGAACACAAAATAAAATAGTGACGCCTGTCTTTGGTGGTGGAAATGATAAACATGATTATG
>CACXEU010000064.1 GCA_902766735.1 uncultured Lachnospiraceae bacterium | reverse complement strand
GAGAAGGAGGGATTTGAACCCTCGCGCCGCGCAAACGACCTACACCCTTAGCAGGGGCGCCTCTTCAGCCACTTGAGTACTTCTCCTTGCCTGATTCCTTAAACGGTATTCAGTTACACTTCTGCAGTGCAAGACTAATTATAATATAGCACCTGACATTTGTCAAACACTTCTTTTCTTATTCTATGATTCTTTACAATATTTCTTAATTGCTGTTTCATATAGATTATTTCCCTGGCTATCAATGACTACGATTGCCGGTAAATTTTCTACTTTTAATTCACGAATTGCCTCTGTTCCTAAATCTTCATAGGCAATGACTTTGCTTTCCTTAATACATTTTGATAAAATGGCTCCTGCCCCACCAACAGCTGCAAAATATACTGCTCCATTTCTAACAATTCCATCAATAACAGCCTGAGAACGCTTTCCTTTACCAATCATGCCCTTTAATCCTAAATCCAATAAGTCTGGGGCATATTTATCCATACGGCTTGCAGTCGTTGGTCCAGCGGATCCGGTTGGTCGTCCTTCTCTTGCAGGAGAAGGTCCCATATAATAAATAATGTTATTTTCCATTTTAATTGGAAGCTCTTTTCCCTCTGCTAATGCTTCAGCCATTCTTTTATGTGCTGCATCTCTTGCAGTATAAATTGTTCCTGTAATATATACATAGTCTCCGCTTTTCAATTCTTTTGCCACGGCTGGATCCAATGGTGCCTGAATATTTTGATTCATTTTTTTTTCTCCTTATTTATGAAATCAACACTATATTTCCATAATTTTTATTGTAAAACCACTATATTTTGTGTCGTTTGTTACGAGTTTCTTCCTATTATAATATACTTTCTTTTTTTACTACATCTTGATTTAGATTGTTCGGCATACATGTCTGTTCACATGACAGCAAATATTAATTGCTACAGGAAGCCCTGCGATATGGGTTGGATAAGTTTCCACATTAACTGCTAATGCAGTTTTTGTTCCACCCAGACCTCCCGGCCCGATTCCTAAACAATTAATTCTATTTAATAATTCTTCTTCTAATTCTTTTACATATGGAATTTCTGAATTAGAATCTGCAGGTCTCGCCAATGCTTTCTTTGCCAGGAATGCACACTTTTCAAAGGTCCCTCCAATTCCTACACCTACAACCATAGGAGGGCAAGCATTTGGTCCTGCATCTCTAACTGCAGATAAGACTGCTTCCTTTACCCCTTCAATTCCATCCGCTGGTTTTAACATAAATACCTTACTCATGTTTTCACTTCCAAATCCCTTTGGAGCAATGGTAATTTTTACATTTTCTCCCGGTACAATGCTATAATGAATTACCGCCGGGGTATTATCCTTTGTATTTTCTCTGATGATTGGATCCTTTACAACCGATTTACGAAGAAATCCTTCCACATATCCCTGTCGAACCCCTTCATTAATTGCATCTTCTAGATTATCTCCTTCAAAATGCACATCCTGTCCAATTTCGATAAAAACCACTGCCATGCCGGTATCCTGACAAATTGGAATCATATCTGCTGATGCAATCTTTAAATTTTCGTCTAACTGTTCTAAAATCTGCTTTCCAAGCGGAGACTCTTCCTGTTCCTTTGCCTGCTGAAATACCTTTAACATATCAGCAGACAAATAATGATTTGCTTCGATACACATTTCTTTGATATTCTTTGTCACTTCATTTGTATTGATCGTTCTCATTTTCCCTGTCCTTTTCTTTTATTTCACATAACAAAGGCGACTAAATTAGCCGCCTTATATAATTTATTCCTCTGTTTCGTCTTTGGCTTCCTCTTTAGAATTTTCATTTTCTTCTTTTGCCAATTGTTCTGCCTCTCTGGCTGCCTCCTCTGCATCCGCCTGTGTAACACTTTCCATTACCTTTGTGATGCTGGCAACGACGATATCTTTTCCTGCACCAGTATTCATCAGCTTCACACCTAATGTTACACGACCAAGAATAGAAATATCATCCACAAACATTCTGATTACAATTCCTTCATTTGTAATCATCATTACTTCATTACCATCATTGACTGCCTTTGCACCAACGACTTCTCCAGTCTTGTCTGAAATCTTATAACATTTCACACCTTTTCCGCCTCGGTTCTGAAGTTTAAATTCTGAGAATGGAGTTCTCTTACCCATTCCGTTTGCAGATACAATTAAGATACATTCTCCATCTTTTTCGAACTGCATTGAAATGACTTCATCATCATCTTTTAATTCAATACCACGAACACCCATTGCAGAACGTCCTGTTTCACGAACATCCTGTTCACTGAATTTAATTGCCTGTCCGTTCTTTGTTACAAGAAGAATATTATCCTGATTATCTGAGATTGCCACATCAATTAAAGCATCTTCTTCACGAAGAGTAATGGCCTGAATACCACTCTTTCGAATATTCACGTAATCCGTTAAAGGAGTTTTCTTGATAGTACCCTTCTTAGTAGCCATAATCAGATATTTATCTTCTTCAAATTCCTTCATTGCTACCATAGCAGAAATTTTTTCATTCGGCTGAAGCTGCAACAAATTGACAATTGCCATTCCCCTGGCTGTTCTTCCTGCTTCCGGAATTTCATATGCTTTTAACTTATAAATACGTCCCGTATTCGTAAGGAAGAGGATGTAATCATGGGTAGATACCATGAATAAATCACGCATAAAGTCATTATTTATGGTCTGCATTCCCTTAATTCCCTTACCGCCACGATTCTGTGACTTGAAGTTATCCACAGACATTCTCTTAATATAACCAAGATTTGTCATTGCAATAACAATATCTTCTCTAGGAATTAAGTCTTCATCGGATAAGTCTCCGATATTATGACCAATCTTTGTACGACGATCATCTCCGAATTTTTCACGAATCACTAAGATTTCTTCTTTAATTACAGTTAATAACTTCTTTTCGTCTGCAAGAATAGACTTTAAGTAGTCAATACGCTTCATTAATTCTGCATATTCAGCCTCTAAGTCTTCTCGTGCCAATCCTGTTAACTGACGAAGTCTCATATCAACAATAGCCTGAGCCTGTGCATCAGATAATCCGAAACGTTCAATCAAACTGTTCTTTGCATCCTGTGTTGTACGGGATGCACGAATTAATTTAATAACTTCATCAATATGATCTAAGGCAATTAATAACCCTTTAATAATATGAGCACGTTCTTCTGCCTTATTTAATTCAAACTTTGTTCTTCTGGTAATTACATCCTTCTGATGATTCAAATATTCTGTGAGCATCTGATGAAGATTTAAAACTTTAGGTTCTCCATTTACTAATGCAAGCATAATTACACCAAAAGAATCCTGTAACTGTGTATGCTTGTAAAGCTGATTTAATAATACATTGGCATTGGCATCACGACGTACTTCGATTACAACACGTGTACCTTCCTGATCGGACTCGTCACGTAAGTCTGTGATTCCATCAATCTTCTTTTCTTTATGAAGCATAGCAATTTTCTCAACCAGTTTTGCCTTATTCACCATATATGGAAGTTCTGTAATGATAATCTGACTCTTTCCATTATCCATGGCTTCAATTTCTGAAACGGCACGAGTTACAATTTTACCACGTCCGGTACGATATGCTTCCTCAATTCCATGACGTCCTAAAATTACACCACCAGTCGGATAATCCGGTCCCTTAATGATTTCCATTAACTCTTCAATTGATGTTTCTCTGTCTTCATCCACTTTATTATCAATAATCTTTACAACACCATCTATAGTTTCACGTAAGTTATGTGGTGGAATGTTAGTTGCCATACCAACAGCAATACCACTGGTACCATTTACTAACAGATTCGGAAATCTTGCTGGTAAAACAGTGGGTTCTTTTTCTGTTTCATCAAAGTTTGGTACAAATTCCACGGTATCCTTATTAATGTCAGCAACCATTTCCATGGAAATTTTGCTGAGACGTGCTTCAGTATATCGCATGGCTGCAGCACCGTCACCGTCTTCTGAACCAAAGTTACCGTGTCCATCAATCAATGGTGCACGCATATTCCATTCCTGAGCCATGTTAACCAAAGCACCATAAATGGAGCTGTCACCGTGTGGATGGAATTTACCCATAGTATCACCAACGATACGGGCACATTTACGATGTGGCTTATCCGGACCGTTATTTAATTCCACCATAGAATATAAAACTCTACGCTGAACCGGTTTTAATCCATCTCTTACATCCGGTAATGCACGGGATGCAATAACGCTCATGGCATAGTCAATATAAGAGGTTTCCATGGTCTCTTTCAAATCGACGTCAGTTATTCGATCAAAAATATTATCTTCCATTTATCTTTCCTCCTATATATCTAAATTCTGAACAAATTTCGCATTCTTTTCAATAAATTCTCTACGTGGTTCTACTTCGTCACCCATTAAGGTTGTGAATGTTAAATCAATTTCTGAAATGGTATCTTCGTCAATCTGTACTTTTTTCAGAATTCTTGTCTTCGGATCCATTGTTGTTTCCCATAACTGAGAAGCATCCATTTCTCCAAGTCCCTTATAACGCTGAATCTTATTCTGATTATCTCTACCAATTTCTGTTAAAATCTGATTTAATTCATCATCATTATAAGCATAATAATTTTTCTTATTTCTTGTTACCTGATAAAGTGGCGGCATTGCTAAATAAACATGTCCCTGCTTAATCAATTCCGGCATGAAACGATAGAAGAATGTCAACATTAATGTATCAATGTGAGCACCGTCCACGTCGGCATCCGTCATAATGATAATCTTATCATAACGAAGTTTTTCAATATCGAAATCATCATGAATTCCTGTACCAAATGCTGTAATCATTGTCTTGATTTCCGCATTATCCATAATTTTATCGATTCTGGCTTTTTCTACATTTAAGATTTTTCCACGAAGTGGAAGAATTGCCTGAGTGGCACGGGTTCTGGCTTTCTTTGCGGAACCGCCGGCAGAATCACCCTCGACAATAAAGATTTCACATTTCTTTGGATCCTTATCAGAACAGTCTGCCAATTTTCCCGGTAATGCGGAAATAGATAAAGCTGTTTTTCTGGTAGCTTCTCTGGCTTTTCTTGCTGCATTTCTTGCACGCTGTGCAAGAACCGCCTTTTCACAGATAATTCTTGCAACCTGAGGATTCTGTTCCAGGTAATACATTACCTGTTCGCTCACAATATTATCCACAGCACCTCTTGCTTCACTATTACCAAGCTTCTGTTTAGTCTGTCCTTCAAACTGAGGATCTTCAATCTTAACACTAATTACCGCAGTAAGACCTTCTCTAAAGTCTTCACCTGATAAGTTTTCTTCTTTTTCCTTTAAAATCTTATTTGCACGGGCATAATTATTAAAGGTTTTCGTAATTGCTCTCTTAAAACCTTCTACCTGTGTACCACCTTCCGGTGTATTAATATTATTTACAAAGCTTAACATATTTTCTGTATATGCATTGTTATGCTGAAGAGCTACTTCTACATATACGTTGTTTACGGTTCCTTCACAATAAAGAACATCTTCATATAAAGCCTGTTTTCCTTTATTTAAATATGTAACAAATTCCTTAATACCACCTTCATAATGGAATGTTTTCTGAATAGGCTTCTCTTCTCTCACATCACGAAGAACAATCTTTAAGTTCTTTGTAAGGAAAGCTGTTTCACGAAGACGAGTTTCCAATATTTTGAAATCATAAATATTGGTTTCAAAAATCGAATCATCCGGCATAAAGGTTACTTCTGTTCCAGTATAATTTTCTTCACAACTATCAATCACTTTTAATGGTTCAATAACCTTACCATATTCATATCTCTGAAAATGAACTTTTCCGTTTCGATAGACTTTTACTTCCAACCATTTTGATAGAGCATTTACTACGGAAGCACCTACACCATGAAGTCCACCGGATACTTTGTATCCTCCACCACCGAATTTACCTCCGGCATGAAGAACGGTAAATACCACTTCTACGGCTGGCTTTCCTGTTTTACTGTTAATATCTGTAGGAATTCCACGACCATCATCCTTAACTGTAATGGAATTATCTTCGTTAATCTGTACGTCAATAGTCGAACAATATCCTGCCAATGCTTCATCTACGGAATTATCCACAATTTCATATACTAAATGATGAAGTCCTCTGGCAGAAGTGGAACCAATGTACATACCAGGTCTCTTACGAACGGCTTCCAATCCTTCCAAAACCTGAATCTGATCTGCTCCATATTCATTTGTTACATTTGTGTTGTTACTCATTTTTAGTAACTCCTTT
>CACXEU010000063.1 GCA_902766735.1 uncultured Lachnospiraceae bacterium | reverse complement strand
ATTTAATTTCTTCACAAGTTCGTTTCCAATATGATATGTGGACCCTTTATGATTTTGTCCGTTAATTACTACGATTTTCATTTTTCCTTTTCTCCTATTACAGCCACTGAACAAAGTCCTAAACTTCCACTAGCTTCAATCTCAAGATGTCCATAAAAATGCTCGATACCGCTGATAATCCTCTCACACTCTGGCATACTTGGTCCTGTTCTAAGCGCAATTGTGTAGCCTTTTTTGCCTTCAGGTATAGTCGCGTGAGGCTCGTGTGTATTGCACCATGGTGTACATCTATCAATAAACACTTTGAACTGTCCCGGAATATCTGCCCAGTAAGAAGGGGATACCGATACAATTTTATCTGCCCATTCATACTCCTTCATCAACCTTGTAACGTCGTCGTTTCGAATACATTTCGCAGTTGTATGGCAACTTCTACATCCTCTGCACATCTTTATGTCATAATCATCAATGCATACTGTCTTTACTGTATTATCTTTTCCTGTATATTCTGCCACTAATCTGACAATTTCTGCTGTTGCTCCGTTTTTTACCGGACTACAATTTATAACGAATATGTTCATTCTTACTCTCCTGTCAAATTCCATTCTTATCTTGTCAATTTTCTTTCATATCCTATTATAGTCATCTTTTCATTGATAACTGTTTCCTCTCCGGTTCTTTGAAATCCACACTTCTCGTACAGGTGACAATTCGCCGGTTCTTGAAGGATTGTAGCAAGCCTCCATGTCGTAGCTTCCGGATACATCTCGAACACTTTTCTAATTGCAGCATATCCGATTCCCTGATTTTGATATTCGGGGAGAATGAATAATGGACTGATATATAATATGGTGTTATCATTATCCCTTTGCTTATTTCCAATATTGATTGCACCCACTCGCTCTCCATCCTTAACGATAAAATAGTATTTTCTTCCTGGGAATTCTGCTCTTCCACGAACTTTTTCAACCGGTTCTATTGCAGGAGATTCCTCATCATGATATTTTTCATACAATGGCATAAAACTTTGAACCTGCATGTTATGAAGTAAATCTATTTCTTCCAGGGATACTTCCTCTAATATGATTTCACGCATAACTACTCTCCTCCCGTTTTCATTGCTTAAATTTTCTGCTCCATATACCCGCAAGTAAACGGAAAGAAATCGAACTTTTTTACCCCGATATGACTAAATCCCAGTTCCTCATACCATTTTCTTAATACCGTATTCTCTTCTACGATTCCAATATTAATCTTCTTACATCCCAGGTTTTTGGCACTTTCTATTGCATGAGCCACCAGTTTCTCACCAATTCCCTGATGTCTGTTTCCCGGAAGGACACAGACATTGTTCAGTTCACATTCATTGTTCTCCTGCAAGAACAATGAATAATACCCAACAATCTTTCCATCATAAAAAAAAGCGTACATTGGTCGATGCTCTTCATTTAATTGCCAAAGCAATCTCCCTTCTGTTGTTGCAAAAGCCGTAAACCTAGGTGCATTTTCCTGCGTAAAACCAAACTGATCTGCTACCGTCTTGAAACTTTTTCGAATAACGCTTACACATTCCGGAATGTCATTTTCGCCTACTCTTTTTATGTTTTCTTCTTTTACACTATTCATATATTCTCCTTACTCTCCTGCCGGAATCGCATCATTCAAACTCTTGTTTCGATAATTCAAATTCGTCCTAAGGGAATATCCCTGTTCTTCCCAAAAAGCATTTGCCGGATCATTATCCTTAAACACCAGCCCAAACACTTTTTGGATTCCTTCGGCTTTCAATGCTTCTTCTGCTAAAGAAACCAACTTCCCTGCAATTCCCATACGTCTGTAGTTCTCATGCACACACATATGATGCACAATTGCTCTTCTGCCGTCATGTCCTGTAAGAATCACTCCCACAATTTCGCCATCCACAATTGCCGCGAAACATGTATTGGGATTGCGCTTTAAATATCTATCAATTCCTTCTCTGGTATCATCCACGGGATTCATGGCACGACGTGTTTGCTCCGTACTATTCCATAATTTCAATATACCATCGTAATCTTCTATTGTTATAATTCTTGTTGTGTAATTCATTGCTCTTTCTCCAATAAGTATTTTTCAGTTAATTCTTTTATGAGATTCATATTAATTGCTGAAACGGAAGTCTCAAAAGTCAAAATCAAATTTTCTCCAGGATATATTCCACTTTTCTCATATAATTCAATTTTCTTTACAGCTGTTCTTGCATACTCTGGTTTATCCATCATTCCTTCATGTTCCCAGTAAATTATTTCCCCTGTATGAGGTGATAAAAATGTAAAATCTGGATATATAATGCCATAAGAACTGAGTTCTAACGGGCACTCATACTTATATTGAATCCCTTTCGAATCAAAATAATCTGCCATGATTTTCTCTGATTTAGAGCGCACACGCAATCCATTATTTGAAAGAATAACGGAACTATCTTCCTGAAATCCTAAACCTGTATATGGCTCGGACATCCATTTCTCTAACTTTTGTTGACGCGTACTTTCGATTGGAATAACTAATTTCCTCCTCTCCGGATGTTCCCTTAAATATAGTTTTTCAATTTCATCATCTTCATAATCCTTTAAAATTCTTTTAAATTGATTTAATCTTTTATCAACACATTTTAGAACTTTTTCATCATAAGTTTTTTGAGCTAATTTTCTTACAGTATCCATCTCTGTTTTTGGAATATAGATTCGATTTTCTTCATCACAATAATAATATTGCACACATCCTTGGCTCTTCCCAAGTCTAAGTGAGCCCTTTGGCGTATCATCAAGGTTTTTCGCGATTTTATCTCTAATTTTTTGAAGCTTCTCCTCTTCATTTTCTAATAGCTCTCGTAACTTAATATCAAATCCCCCCATTTCTTTTCATTTCATACTTGTAATCGCAATTTTATAGACCTTTCCTACGTGCGCTTTCGCACTTTCCGGATTTCACTCGTAGACACTTGCACTTTCCCACGTGCGCTTTCACGCTTTCCGGATTTCGCTCGTAGACACTTGCACTTTCCTACGTGCGCTTTCGCGCTTTCCGGATTTCACTCGTAGTCATCTGCCCTCTCCTACGTGCGCTTTCACGCTTTCCGGATTTCGCTCGTAGACACTCGTCTTTTCCTACGTGCAATTTCGTGCTTTCCGGATTTCACTCGTAGACACTCGTCTTTTCCTACGTGCAATTTCGTGCTTTCCGGATTTCACTCGTAGACATCTGCCCTCTCCTACGTGCAATTTCGTGCTTTCCGGATTTCACTCGTAGACACTTGTCTTTTTCGAACAAAATCACACTATAATTTGATTTCATCAAAAAGCTTTTCCTCAAACCACGTTTCCTTTATAAGAACATTATTATATTACAGTTACAAACTATATGCAACATTCTATTTTTACAATCATATATTATATTTTTCAAACAAAAAAAGCCTTTGGAATGGTAACATTCCAAAGGCTTTGTGATTTGTCTTTTTCGCATCGCTTGTAGTAACGCGTATTATCTCTTTGGTATGTGAAACTAATCCTGAGAGTGGCTTAAATACTGGATTTGTGAAAAAGTTTGTTACTTACGTGTGTATTATTCAAAACTTCTCAGGACTATCATTTACAATCCATCTACCAGCCTTCTTTGAATCCTCATGTGAAATAACTCCTCGCTCTTGTAAAGATTTCATAATTCGCTGAACTTGAGCTCTGGAAATACTTGTTTGATCAATAATATCCTTTTGCTTAATCATTGGATTATCTCTAATCATTTTCACAATTACTAATTCATTTTCATTTAAAGCCTCATTTAAAGCCTCATTTAAAGCCTCATTTGATGCTTTATCTTTACCTGTTTTATCTCCACTCTCTTGACTACGATAAAAGCACACAACAAATCCTGACTTCAACTTCTTAAACTCATATTCTACTCCGGCATTATTACAAGCCTCTGCAATACGCTTGAGGCCCGTTCCAAAACTTTCTATATCTTTAGAATAGTATAAAATTCTAGCTATCTTTGGATTTCTTCGAATTGGTCTCTCTGGTCTATCTATAAAATCCTGAGGTTCAAACCCTTCTGGAAATGCACCCGGATTATAAATTTCAATTCTATCTTTATATATTGCCACTTCATTGCTCTGCCCTGTAGAATAATCCTTGTGGCAGAATGAATTAAGTAACGCCTCACGAATTGCATCTACTGGTATTTCAGGTATCTCTGTTCTTTGCAATGCACCTGTAAATTCTACTTTCCAATGAATGTTACTCTTAATATAATTCTCAGCCAAATCTACCAACTTAAGCACTGGTCCATGATGTCTCTGAATATCGTTAAATGTTAATCTTTCGTTAGTTGCAAAAATAGCCATCTGAATATCCTAAATCAAATCATCTGCAAATAATACTTTTCCTGCATTAATAAGATTATCTCCTTCTGATAGTTCCAGCTGATTTAGTACCGTCTTCTTATCCGTATATTCAATCGCTATCCTTCCAACCTCATGAGCTTGATTCGTATACTTTTTTAAAAGTTCCTCATCAACATCTTCAACCGATTTATTTGAAACTAAATTTTCCCATCTATTTTCTTCCCTGTCACTCTTTCGTATATACTCAGCCAATTCCTGAGGAGACATAATCAAGTCTTCATCTGCCACACGTATTCTTGCTACACCTGATGCAAAATAAGGTGTATTATTGCCTTCAAACTTAACATATATACATTCTTTTCCATCTATAACAACTTTATTAACTTCCGGATAAATTCTTGGTTCAATGGAATTCTTTATTTTCTGACTAACAGTTCTCAGTGATTCTTCATTTACAACTTGCCCAATAACTGTACCGTCAGGTTTTACACCAAAGTACAACTCTCCATGTTGATGCTTATTAAGTATTGCTGAAATCGAGTTCATTGCTTCTTTTAATTCACCCGTAGATTTTTTAAATTCCAAAAGTTCTGTCTCTATTCCTAAATTCACACTAATACCTTCTTTCTCCAACCAAATACAATCGTTATAAATCTTGCTACTATAGTCTGCTATATTTTATAATATCCCCAAAACAAATTTAACATACAACCGATTTCCACGCAAATGGAATGCAAATGACTCACACGCCAATTGCATCTTTTAAAAACTGGGTTACACGCTTTTTATATTCTCCATATATAATGTTTTCTTTACTATCTGTTTCACTTCCATCCACAAAATACTTTCCTGTCTCTTTGCTGATAGACAATGAATCCAATGGCCATCCTTCAAACCTCTTTGGTGAAGCTTTATCAATCATATAAAATGATCCAATCTTTTTAGAATACTCCAAATCCATAAAAGACGAAATCTTCCCTTTATTAAATACTGCTATGCCATCAAGATAGTACGCTAAAACTTTTCCACCTAAACTTACTACCAGTTTAGAATAGTAATCAATCATTTCCTCATCAAGCAATCTTTTCATTCCCATAGGTGTCCTAATATTTAATCCCGGTTGCCTTTCATCAGTCAAATCCAACTCTTCAAAATATAACCCTGAATCATTACAAATAACGACATCAAAATATTTACCATAAAACTTAGCTTTTATAATAGCGTTTTCCTCCGGTGTCTTTCCCATTTCGTCAGGTTCATCTGCTATTTCAAGGTCTTTTAATGTAATGAATTCAATATCATTTCCTGCTAAAAGCTTGGAAAATCGATTAACTTTTGATGGATTAGTTGTTCCTATTAATACTTTTGTCATATATTCCTGCTCTCCTCACTTACCCTAAAAACTTCCTTGATACTTATTCGTGTACCACTTTGGAATAATTTTCGTAAAATCATCATAGTTTTCAAACGCCTTGTTTGCTCTTCTGACCATTCCATCAATATCCTTTTGTCCAAACTGTTCTGCCCACGTAATTGAAAACAGTGATGTATGCGCCACATATACCGCATTCGCTTTCCAAAACTCCTTTGGAATATTATCTTCAAAATATGCATCGATTTGCCCAATACAATAAGGAATACTCAGTTCTACTCCAAAACTATCCAGTTTATAAAACTCTTCATAAGGGTCTCCGACTTCCCACCTATTAAAGTCAATAACTCCTATTGTACCATTGTCCATATAAATAAGGTTTCCGGGGTGAAAATCTCCATGCATGTATACAGGTGGCTTCTTCCAAATTTGATTAATATTTTCCTTAACATAATTGATTGCAATCTGATCGCCTGGAATTCTGACTTTTGATTGTTCATATCTTGAAAGTTGTAACAACTTTTTTTGTTTTTTATTAGTATGTGGAATATCTTTCTCATCAACTTTAATAGAATGTATTTTTCTAAGAATATCTCCTGCCTGTCTCCCCAAAAGATACTGCTCCTCTATAGAAAGTTTGGGTAATACACATTCCAAATCAATACCTTTCAGCCATGAAAGCAACATATATACATTCTTACCTTCGTTGCAAATACCAAATTCTTTTGGTTTAGACATATTTATTCCTAATATTGAATATTTCTTTATTATTTCATATTCTTTTTTCTTCTCTTCATATTGTTCGATATCTGATATACGAAGTAATAATAGTTCCCCTGATTCTGTTGTAACCAGGTATTTCTTATCACTTGACCATCCCTTTTTTATTGGTTCAACACCTACCCAATCATTACTGGATTTTATATAAAAAAACATTTCATTTCTCCTCTCACAGCAACTGAACAACGGCCGTCTTATCATTAATATTAAATCCTGCTTCCTCATATAAACGCAAATTTTCCTTCTTATATCATCTTTTTAAAACAAATAATCCGGTTTTCTTCTTCAAATCCAATGCCCAGATGAAACTTTAACGACTCTGTGTTATCCAGTTCGCAGTCACTGGCAAATTCTGTGCAACCCTTGGATTTAGCCCACTGTTCACATTCCTTGCATAGAATTCTCGCGATTCCATTTTTCTGGAACTGCTTATCTACCACAATTCCTTCCAAATATCCCACCGGACTGTTATCACAGCCTTCCACATAATCATGTCTCAAACTACAAAGCGCAAGTCCTACGGCCTTTCCATCTACTTCGTGGGCAAATACTTCTTTTTCCTCTGCATCAAAATATTCCGTTAATATTTCTTTTGCTTTTTCAATGGTTGTCTCCCATAATTGAACAATTAACGGAGCAATCTCATTAATCTTTTCTTTACTTACTATCATCAATTCTTTTTAATTTCTCATCCTTAAGTATATTTAGATTTCATTCTATCACATTTTATACATTATAGCATTAGTAAAGATTAGCTTTTTAGAAAAGTCTAAAATACCAATGATTATAAGTCTTTTTGTTTTAATCTTCTGTTACTAATTCATTAATTTTATAATTAGATAGAACCCCGCAAAAATAATTAGCACAAACAATATTACAGGATAGATTTTATTCCATACCCCCATAATAGTTTTCTTTTTTCCAAATTTTCTCATGCACCTTATCAACAAGGCAACTCCCATCTCACATATCATCGATACGATAAGATTGATTGATACGATGGATTTAATCATATCTCCAAATAGCATATTAACCACAAGAATAATCAATGTAGTTATCAAGAAATACCTATCTGTACATTCACTGATTACAGGCTTAACACTTTCATTAAACACTTTCCATAACAACCTAATTAGTAAAACCATTACTGTAAAACAAATCAAAATGATAACTATACTTATTACTCTATCTGCTAAATCATTTCCAACCAGAGTAATCTTCCAAAACCT
>CACXEU010000062.1 GCA_902766735.1 uncultured Lachnospiraceae bacterium | reverse complement strand
TTGCATTCCCATTTTGTATGGGCTAAACTATTTACGTCCATTATTTGGACCTCCTGTGCTTTTATTTGTGGTTTTGCAGACCCACATCTAACATAGCACAGGAGTTCTTGCTTATATCTAAAGATAATTCCCTCCACCTGAATAGCATGTGGTATATTTTATTGTTACACAAAAAAAGCTCGATTTAATATTTTCTATAAACTCAATATTAAATCGAACTTTCAATTACTTATAGTACATACTACGCAAATATTATTTTATACATATGTTTTTTCCCAACATTGATAATATTCTCCTTTTCAATTACAAGATTCTCAAATTGGGTTATCTTTTGATTATTCCATTTAATTCCGCCTTGTTTCAGAATTCTTCTTATCTCACTTTTTGACCCGAAATCACCGGTATTCATAATTGTATTAACTATTTGTGTTTCTATACTATTCTCATTTAAAATACATTTTAATACTCTTATATCATCAGGAATTTCTCTATTTTGATATATCTTTATGAATTTATCTTTTGCTTGTTGTGCATCAATCTCAGTACTATACAACTTTGTGATTTCAAATGCGAGTTCTAATTTAATATCTCTAGGATTTATACCATCTTCAATTCTCTTTTGAATAGTATCGATAATATCCGGATGAACATCTGTACACAAATTATAATACTTTATAATCATTTCATCTTTTATTTTCATTACTTTTTCAAAAATCACAAACGGCTCTTCATTTATACCTATATAATTTCCAAGACTTTTACTCATTTTCTCTACACCATCAATTCCTTCTAATAACGGCATAAACAATGTAATTTGTGGCTCTAGCCCATAACTCTTTTGAATATTTCTTCCCATTAAGATATTAAATGTTTGATCTGTACCACCCAATTCTATATCTGCACCAGTAGCAACCGAATCGTATGCTTGCATCAATGGATAAAAAAATTCATGAACAGATAGTGGGAGATGGTTTTTATATCTATTCTCAAAATCATCTCGTTCCATCATTCTTGCAACAGTACACTTTGAAGCTAAAGATATAACATCTTGAAAGTTCATATTTTCAAACCATTCACTATTATATTTAACAATTGTCTTTGATGGATCTAATATTTTAAAAATCTGTTTCTGGTACGTTAATGCATTTTCTCGAACTTCGTCTTCTGTTAATTGTTTTCTCGTTTTTGATTTTCCTGTAGGATCACCTATTCTTCCTGTATAATCCCCAATAATAATAATAGCTTGATGTCCTAATTCTTGTAACTGACGAATTTTTCGCAATACAACAGAATGCCCTAAATGAATGTCTGGAGCAGATGGATCTAATCCCAATTTAACTCTGAGTGGCCTTTGTTCTTTATAAGCTTTCCTTAACTTCTCTTTAATCGAAAATAAATCCGTATGATTTTCTACACCTTTTAGCATTATTTTTATTGTATTTTCAATTTTTTTCTCCTGATTACTTATATTGTTGAGTTCAATATTGGTATTATAACGATTTGCCAAATCACTTCTTGTATCAACATTATAATATTTTTCAATTAATGAAGACAGTTCTTTACATGCATTTGCAATTGACTCTTGATTCTTTTCAAAACCATCAATCAAAAAAATATAGTTTGTAGCATTACAATCTATTCTCCCTAGCTGAGAAGTTCTCCATATCCAACGTCTTACTAAAACATTGTCGCCAGTTGCGTATACAACCTCTCCTTCAGTTAATTTATCATTTTTCATATTATTTTCATTACCATCACTGTCATTATTATTCAAGAATCTTAAATTTAAGTTATTTCTCAATAAATCAATATCCTGAACCCCTACTGAGACCTTATACTTTATTGAAATATAATTGCACAAATTTACTATCCCATTCACAGATAATATATCGTCATTTCTGTTTATTCGCTCTAATAATGCCTCAATTGAGCTCTTATATTTTGAACTATTAATTCCAAATTTTTCCATAGCTAGTCTATATAGTTCAATATTTCTTAACTGTTTTACTTCTTTTGTTTTTAATATTTCTCTTTCTTTACTAATTTGTTCTACTAATAATGTACTTATAGCCTCATTTTCATGCATATTACTAACACTCTCTGCTATTACTACTCCTACACACAAATCTGGTACTCTTTCAAAAACTTCATTATCAATTATAAATTTCATATATACCTCCATCTAATAATCCACATAAATACTATGACTTCTGCTCATCTCACACCATTCTTTTTTCCTACGAATATAATACTCCCTATCCATCCACAGCCAAGGTATACCCAGATAAAAACACAACCTTTCTCTACATCACTCCCCCCTTTCATCTAAGATAGTCCTACAAATTGACTAAACTTCAACCTGTATTGCAATCTTTACCATAACTATTACAATTTATAATTTCTGTTCATCAGGCTAGAAGTTTATAATTTGCTTATTTCAAATTCACCATGACCGACGAAATATTAGTCACTGGATATATCCTTCACACCAGCAAGATGAACTTGAGATATTCACCATTAGTTTGTACTTATGCTAAATAAAAAACCCTCTACACCTTTCGGTGCAGAGGGCATATCTGCGGTACCACCTCTGTATCAAAAAACTTTCACAAGTCTTTCCTCATCAAGTGCAATCACACTCTCACGCTATAACGGGCGTTCCCGACTCTCCCTACTCAGATTCAGGTAGCAACTCCAAGGTGTATTCGCATTCTTCCATTTCAAAGTTTTTCACCAACCAACTTCTCTCTGTCAAATATCCAAATGTTACTATTCCTTTTCACAGTCTTTATAATTCATAGATTACCATTTATACAATTACTTGTCAAACATGATTCTACTTTTGTTTCATTAAGACAAAACTTCTTTTTTTATATTAAGATACTTTTCTATTAATATTTCTTTTATTCTGTTACATTCATTTTCATTATCAAATCCATCTATCAAAATACTATCATTCATTTCTGCTTGAAGAACTAAAATATATGAAACTTCTAACGAATACTTTTTTAAAACGTTTGAAATTGTTTCAGCTACATAATCAATAGTATTGTAATTATCATTCAACAAATATAATACATATTTTTTTTTATTACACTTTGAGAACTCATGATTCCATCCATACTTATTAATAAGTTGCCAAATTTTTAGAGAAGTCTCAGGAATCTCATGATATGTGTACGAATAATTATTTCTATTTTCTAAATAATGCAATTGTTGCTTACATTCATTTTCATCTGCTGGTGTGTGTAAACAGTTTGAGAACTTACAAATTGCATATTTATCTCTTATTTTCCATTTTATTTCATTTAACTGTTTATCAGAAAAAAAGCCCACTAAAAATAATACTTCACTATATTCTAGAGTTAAATAACACTTAAGTAAACCATTCAATATTGTAGATTTTTTTGTCTGCGGCCATAATATGTCAACTTCTTCCAATGTCAATTTAATCTTAATTTTTTTTTGAATTGCAATATTGTTCTGTTTTATCTCTTTAATGATTTTTTTCCTAATATAGTTATTTTTCAACGCATCTGGCTTAACAATAACGAATGACTTTTTCATTTATTTAATTCACCTGTTTCTGAATATAATCAATTATTTTATTAACACTTTCTTTTATTCCATTCATCTCAGTATTCACTTCACAAATACAATCCATGCCACCATTAATTTTTCCATAATTAATTTCGTACTCTATCATTTTTTCCTTTCCTAACCTTTTACCACTATATCTAAATGAATCTCTAATTATTCTTTCTTCCAAACCACATTGAATTTGAACTGTAATAACCTCCAATCCGTTTGAGCTAATTAATTCTTTAATATTTTCAAAATCTTTTTTTCTTTTGAAAAAATCATCAATTATAACTATTCCGTTAAGCTCAAATAGATTTCGTAATACACTTGTAATGTTTTCATACTTTAAATCAATCTCCGACTCTGTATATTTACAACCATATGAAATATTTGCAAAAAGATCCCCAAATATAATTTTGACATTTATTCCTTTTTGCATAAAAGTTTCCGCAAGAATAGTTGAAATTGTACTTTTCCCTGATGCAGGCATTCCATTTATAATTATTACATTATCCATTTGTTTTATCGTCTAACAATGTTAGTCCTTCCAAATAACCTTCGCATAGTGCTTTTTTATAATTACAATAATCTTTTCTTTTTTCCTCAGCAGATATTTGATTTGTAGAATGATCCCACAACCATTTTCTAGTAGCACAGTATTTTTTCCAATCACATATTACATTACAACAAATCTTTGGATATGATTTATTAATCTTGTTAATTAAATAATCATATGATGCAGCATATGATTCTCGTATACAATTTCCTTCTATATCTAATTCTACTAAATACTCATTTTCTCCCTTATTAATGATTTCTGGTATTATATAAGGGAATAATTCTAAATTTGTCTTGTCAGCATATTTAAATACGATTCTTTTCACATTTTCTTTAAGTGCAATCAATTCTTCTTCCGTAGGACTTTCATATACACTATATGTTTTTTCTGAAATTGAAGGTATATATCCTATTTTTTCATAAAAATAATCGCATATCTCTTCTAATCTATCAAACATTTTGTTACTTACAATCACTATTCCAGGAACAACTGGTAATTCATCTGAATTAAACTTGCTTATTTTTTTAATGATATCATAAGGATCTGCTGCACCTTGCGCTATTTCAAAGGGGTTTTCCATGGAAACAATATATGCTCCTACATTATTCTTTTTAGAATCTTCTATTACTTTCTCATTTAACAATATTCCATTAGTAAGTACATTTAATTTGATTCCTGTAGTCTTGTATGCGTAATTACACATATCATACATTCTATTTCCTAATACTAAAGGTTCTCCTCCAGAAAGCCTATATGTAATATTTTCATGTCTAATATCATTTTTTATATACTTTACCAAATTAATGTAATACTTAAATATATATTCATTAATATCATACATCATCTCTTCACGTGGTCTTTTTGCATAAAAATGACAATAATCACACGAGGCATTACATCTTCCAGTTGCAGTTATACTTAAATGTAAATAGTCTTTTTTATTACTAATCATAGTATTTTCCTTTCATTTCAAGGGCACTAGAACAAACAACAATAATGATGAATACCGTCAGCTTGAATTGTTTATCCTACTGCCCCATTAAAGCTATATCTTAACTTAAATCTGTTGAATAACAACATACTTTAACATTTGAAGATTTAGTTAATTTTTTTACCAAACTTGCTAATCTATCAACCTTTGTCATTATATCACCTCCTTGTTATATTGCTGACATATAAATACTCATCATTTTTACATTAAATTCATAATTATGAATTCGTTTATTTATAATAACTTGTTTTTTCTATTGAATAAATTGACTATTGTTCATTTCTTATCCAACTAAAGGTAAATTAACTGATTATAATATAACTTCCATGAACTTTTAGATTGGTAAACCTACACACGCCATTTTCCTTAATTCTAAAAACTCAATTTTTGTTTATTACTCCACATATATATTATTTTTCCAACACACATAACTAATAAAAAATCTTGGAATTTTTCAAAAAACATTCTGCAATATTTTATTCAAATATATTTATCGTATGGGTATTTCACACTCTGATACTTCCAAGTCAATCCGCCTATCCGCACCCTTGAACTTCCTGTTATTCCTTTCCATTTGTGTTTGCTCGTAGAAATCAATTATCTCCCCATACAATTCTTTCCTATATTCCTTTGTCACCGGATAGCATACATCCTGATAAACTGCTTTTCCCTGTTCATCCGTCTGCTTTGTCTTATAAGATGGCATAGATACAAATAAGTTTTCCTTGCCCTGTAAGATGGATACGTTATTGATTACAAAATTGTCATTGAAATAAATTCTTCCAATTCCTTTCATATTGCTTCCTGCCCTTTCAAATGGAATGACCGAAACCTTAAACTCTAAAGCATTTCCATCCTTTGATTCCACGATTCTCTCTTTCTCATCACTCTGATAAGTTTCAAGGATGTTGTCAAAAAGTTCCTGCCTGAATTCCTTTGTGATCGGATTGCAGACACTCTTATATACATCATTACCATTCTTATCCTTACTACTGGAGCGAAACTGCGGCATTGCCACAAATAATTCTCCATTTTTTCTTTCGACTACCGCAATACTGCCGACTTTAAAACTGTCGTCAAATACGACACTCGCCATTGCCTTAATGTTACTCTCATTTTTCACTTCACTTACTTTAATTGTGTACTTCATAAAAAAAATTCTCCTTTTCTTCTAAACTTTTTTTATAAAAGGCACTGACCGATCACAGTGCCACGCCTGCTGCTCTTTTCGGTTCATATCCGTTATTGGATTTCCCTATTTCATTCTGATGGATGTCCTGTAACACCACCTCTTCTTTCAAACCGCCCAGATCTTCATCCATTGCCTTTCCATTTTCAAGGTCAAGCATGTTGTTAAGTTCACTCTGCCTTGCAATCTTTTGGTTTAATTCTTCTTCATACTCAAATGGTTTTTCGTACTGCTCTTTGGAACTTTCCATGTCTCTTTCATAGTCGGATATTTTCTTTTCAAAAAAAGTTTCTCTCTCCGGGATTCCTTCAAAAAGGTTCTCAAGCCTTACAATCAGTCCCACCGGACTTGTGGATAGTTCCGTATCATAGTCGCTTGCACCTTTTAGGACAATCTTTTTCCCGCCGAGTGTATCTTTTAAAACTGCCAGTTCAAATCCCCGGTATTCACCAATCACTTTTTCTTCCATCAGTTTTAGCTCCGACACTTCTCTGATAATCAGATTTCCTGCATCGGCACGGTTATCCATTACCCGACCGTTAAGAGTAATTGCAAAGTCGGACTGCTTTAACAGTTCTGCCTCCACCTTTCTTGAATCCATACTTACCATAGAAAGTCTTTCCTTTGCTGCCTGAATCAGTTTTGGATACTTAATCATAAAGTTATCCTGTAATGCATACCGCTGACTGTCATAGGATGATTTCAAAAGTTTCAGTCTCTGCACATCATTATCAATCTCCATCTTTTCCTTAATCAGTGGATTTCCTGTGGCTACTGCCTTAATCTCGGCGTAGGAAAGTGTTGCCTCATCAATATCTTCACAGGTTCGTGAAATCGCTTTGCTTGTCATAATCTGACTGATAAAGCGTTGCTTGTTTTCCACCAGTCCCCACGAATAAGCATCAAAGGTTCCTTTTGTCACATATCGGTAAACTGCCACTTCACTGTTTTCATTTCCCTGGCGGATTCCACGCCCTTCTCTCTGCTCAATGCAGGATGGTTTCCAGGGGCAATCGAGATGATGCATTGCAGTCAGATGTGTCTGAACGTTTACACCCGTTCCGCATTTATCTGTAGAACCTAGCAATATCTTCTTTTTGCCTGTCCGCATTTCCCGAAATAACGTATCCCGCTGTGCATCTGATGTAGCATCATGGATAAATGCAATCTCCTCTGCCCGAATTCCTGCCTTTACCAATTCAGTTTTTACATAGTTATAAATATCAAAGTCATACTGTGGAATTTCTGCACCATCTTCCCCGACACTGCTCTGCGTTCCGAATCCGTTTGTGACCATATCCTCTGACCATTTATTCTTTGGTACACCGATGTCAGAAAAGATTAACTGGCAGCCGATTTTTCCTTCATTCTTTGCTTTGTTGTATTCATAAAGGACATTTTCCACCACCTTATTCAGTTTCCCCTCCGGGTTATTTGGAGCATCAGAATCCAGCAATCTAGCATCCGTTCCAAGCAGCCTTGCCTCATGGGTAATCTTTAAGAAGTTGTCCACACTTGGATCAACACCCCCTGACCGGATTTGCTCTGCCCTTTCCACAAAATTCTCCATAACATTTTTTACATAGTAGTCCGGTTCAGATTCCACGATGATATATTTATCATCCCGAAGTTTTGGTACATCAAGGTCTAACATATCCTTTGTCTGCACATCTGCAATCTCCCGGAAGATGTTCATCAGTTCGGGCAAGTTGGTAAAACGGTTAAACCGACTTTTGAATCGAAATCCGCTGCCCTCTACGGTTAGCTCCAATGCTGTCGTGACTTCGCCGAAGTTTGCCGCCCATGAATCAAAATGATTTAGACCTAACTGTTCCAATGTGCTGTTCTGTAAATATTTCTGCATAACATACAGTTCACACATGGTATTGCTGACAGGAGTACCTGTTGCAAAGACAATCCCCCTGTCACCGTTAATCTCGCTTAAATACTGGCACTTTAACTGCATATCTGTTGCCTTTTTTGCACCACTGCTACTGATACCGGATACGTTATTGATTTTGGAAAAGATGGCAAGGTTCTTAAAATTGTGAGCCTCATCCACCATAATGGAATCAATACCCAGTTCCTCGAAGGTAATCTGCTCGTCCTTTCCGACTTCATCAGACAACTTCTTTATCTGTTCTTCCAGTCGTTTTTTGTTTGCCTCCATCTGCTTGACTGTCCAGCGTTCCTCGTTTCTCTCTTTCATCTCCTGAATGGCGTAGCTTATCTGCTCAATCTGCTCCTGTATCATACGCTGCTTTCTCTCTGCTGAAATTGGAATCTTTTCAAACTGGGAATGGGACATAATGATACAATCATAATCTCCCGTGGCAATTCGTGAGATAAATTTTCTTCTCCTGCTTTTTTCAAAGTCACGCTCCGTAGCCACAAGGATATTTGCTGACGGATAAAGTTGCAAAAATTCTGCTGCTGTCTGACCAATCAATGGTTTTGGTACAATCATTGCTGTCTTATTGGCAAGTCCCAATCGTTTCTGCTCCATACATGCTGCCATCATTTCAAAGGACTTTCCTGCACCGACACAGTGGGCAAGTAGAGTATTTCCTCCCATTAAGATTCTTGCCACTGCATTTTTCTGATGCGGTTTTAATTCTATGGATGGATTCATTCCCGGGAACGTAAGAAAAGTTCCGTCATACTCCCGAAGTCTTGTATTGTTAAATGTTTCGTTATAGTAGCTGACGTACTTCTGTCTCCGCTCCGGTTCTTCAAAGATCCACCGCTTAAATGCCTCTTTCATCTGGTTCTGCTTTTCCCTTGCAAGCATGGTTTCATTTTTATTGACTTCATAGTGATACTTTCCATCGCCATCATCTATCTTGTCTTTCACCGTCACAGTCTTTAGGTTTAAGCACGCCTCAAAAATAGAATAAGCATCCAGTCGGCTTGTACCATAAGTCTTTGTAGCTGCCACTGAATGCTTATCTCTTGATTTATTCTCCACGAACCATTCCATCGTGTAACGGTTAAGATTTAACTGTATTCCATTGTTTCTGTAATATCTGCTGCTGTTTGCTCTTGCATACATCGGGGTACCAAGCAGTTCAAAAATAAATTCCTCGTAATCTTCCTTATCTATCCAAGTCGTACCAAGTCGCACATCAATCTCTGATGCATCAAGGGCTTTTGGCTGTACCTGTGAAAGTGCAGCTACATTTCCGGCAAACAGTTCCGGTTCACTCTCTAACAACGCTTCTGCCTCACGAAGTTTCTTTCGGACATTTCCCGACAGATATTCGTCTGACGTTTCCCATCCGACCGATAAATCTTCCTCATTGTACCGTACCGGATTTAAGAAGATGATTCCTGACAGTTCTTCGCATAACACTGCTCTCATAAGTTCTGCCCTTGCATCGTCAGACAAGGTAACTCTTTCTCCTGCTTTTCCTTCCAATTCTGCCATTTGTTTCCTGAGATCCGGTTCATAGATTGAAAGCATAAATGGAATATTGACTTCTCCATATTCATTCATGGAAATGTTTAATGCCTCCACTGCGGTTTCTACCTTTTCCGGCATATGATTTGGCTTAATAGTCTGCTTATAAAACATGCTTGCCTTCTTTGCATTTCCATCCTCGTCTATTTCTTCCAGTGAGCAAAGCAGGGAATAGTCAGCATCATCCCGAAATGCCTTTGCATTGGCTCTGGAATTTATGATTCCATATTTTTTTACAAACATATCATATTTCTCATTTAATATTCGCTGTCCCTCCTTTAGTTCTTCTTCACTGCATCCGTCTGTTTGAATATCAATCAGATACCGCTCTGCCATTCGGATTTCATCCATCCCCTTTACACGCTCCTTATCTTTTTTTGACATTTCTACTTTTGCCATGGTGGAGTTTTCTCTGTAATATAAGTCATCGCCAATCCAAGTGTAGGTATAGTTTCTGACATCCGGATCAGCAGGAATCACTTCAGTACTTTTTTCTTCATCTTCCTCCCGGTCAAAGTCGGTAATCTCTGCATTTAAGTTCTTGATTTTATTTGAAAGAATCTCATAAATATTGAAATCTTCTTCCTCATTGACACAGGCGGTGTAGTTTGAATTTTCTCCAAACGGTCCCGTAACATACTGCATTTTTCCAAGCATCATTTCCGGATGTTCTACGAAATAGGAGTTTACCGGGATTCCATCCTCAGTTTGTCCCAAATGCACCCAGTCCGGTTCAATGTCGATAGCCCGCTCACGCTTTTTAAAAAACAGGATATCCGAGGTCACTTCCGTTCCGGCATTCTCCTTAAATGCTCTGGTAGGAAGTCTGATTGCTCCGATTAGTTCCGCACGCTGTGCCAAGTATCTTCTGACACCGGCATTTGCCTTATCCATCGTTCCCTTTGTTGTAATAAATGCCACAACACCACCGGGACGAACCTGATTGATTGTTTTGGCAAGGAAGTAATCGTGTACCTTGAAATTTAATTTATTGTACTTACTGTCATAAATCTTATAATCACCAAAAGGTACATTTCCCACTGCTGCATCAAAGAAGTTATCGGGAAATGTTGTGTCCTCAAAACCTTTGATACTGATATTGGCATACTGATATAACTGCTTTGCAATCCGCCCGGTAATCTCGTCTTTTTCCACACCATAAAAGTTGCATTTTTGCATCGGTGTCGGTCTGCTTCCAAGAAAGTTTCCAATCCCCATAGACGGCTCCAAAATATTTCCCTTTCGAAGTCCGAAATCAATCAATGCCTGATTAATGCACATACATATTTCCGGAGAAGTATAAAAGGCATTATTGACACTGGAGCGTGCCGCAGCATACTCATCTTCCATCAGAAGTTCTTTTAACTCTGCATATTCATTCTGCCATCCTTTGTCATCCGGATTAAATACCTGTGGAATACCACCCCATCCTACATACTTTGCTAATACTATCTGCTCCTTACTTGTAGCAAGACGGTTTTCACTTTCTATCTTCTTTAACAGTCGTATGGCATCTACATTCCAGTGATACTTAGTCTTTGCCCCTCCTGTTTCAAGCTCAGCAAGGTTATAATGATAATCTATCTTTTTTGGCGTTGTATCTTCTACAATAATCCCCTGCTCTATCGGCTCACTATCTTCTAGGCGATTTCTCGGATCAAGACTTCCCGGTTCCAGTCCGTTTTCTTTTTCGATTTCCCTACCTTCATACAGATAGGTAATCATTTCATCTTCCTTATCTGCCTCTTCCTTTGAAAGTTCTTCTGTCTTTTCTTCCTGATGTTCAATTGGAGATTTCTTCACAACTTCCGGTTCTGCTTCTACCTCATACTGTCTTTCTATGTGTTCCCTGTCTGCCTCAAGGATTTCTTCAATTTCATCATCGCTAAACTCTGTCTGATACTCCGGTTTTGGTTCTTCCGGTAACTCTAACCTATAAAAGTGATTTGCCTTTTCTCCATACCTGCTGATTCGCTGTTCTCTTCGTAACTGCTCCAATGTATCCTTACTAAACAAAGGGCTTGTACCATCATCTTCTAACACAATTGCTTCTTCTAGCAAAAAGTCATAGAATGATTGCCCGTGCCAGCTATTGTCATAATCGTATGCCATGATTTCATCAAACTCATCATCCCACTCCACATCAATGTTATCAATTTTAAGTTTTGCTAAAATATGATACAGATTTCCTACACGGTTATCTTTTCGCTCTTCACTGCTTTGTCGTAAGAATCCGATGGCATACTCATAAAAGTTCTGATCCTGATAGTTTTTAAATTTTTCCATTGTTCCATCAAAGACTTCTTCTTTCATTCCCACTACAAATGTCTGTGTTTCAATCATGGAATCCAGATATTCAGCACACTCCCACCAGTCAAGCTTTAATTCCCATTTTTCTTTTTTATCATCATAAAACTGTAAGGTAAGACCATCCTCTGAGCGTTCAATTCTGCATGGTCCATTTTCATTTCTGTAATACCTACGAAAAACAATTCCGTTTTTTACACCAATGGCAGCTTCCAGAAAATCTACCTTATCGCTCTGTGGTAAGTCCATGGTGAATACATGATAAAGAAACATCCGTATTAATTCATCATCAATACTACTGGCAAAAAAATCATCCAGTGGTTTCTGATAAAACTTTGGCTCAACCGCACCCGGCTCAAATGGTTTTGGAAGTTTGTAGTATTCGCCTTTTGCAATTAATACTGCAATCTCTCGTTCGACTCTGCTCCATGAAAGATAACCGACTTTTTCTCCTTCTTCATCTCTCCATTCCAGTTTTAAACCTTTAGAGCCAAAAGAATCATAACCGTGCAGGCCGTAGCCTTCTATCGGCCAACCTGCACCACCAAGACCGTATTCTTTCTTAATTGCATTTGCTCTTAAATTCTTATCCTGTATTTCATCATACATCCGATAAATTCGTTCTTTGCCATTTTCAAATCCGCTTCCCCGAAGGAGTGTCTCTCTGATATATTCCTGTGGAATATTCATTTCCTTTTTCGGCTCAATATAACTGTATTTAAATGTCGGTGTCGGCTTTTTCTCAACCACTTTGTTTTCACCCGAACCAATTTCCAATACATTATTTTCGCCCACAAAAAAAGAAGCCTGTGTAAATTCGGCTTCTTCTTTCCCGAATGAATCAAGCGTACTTAATTCATCCTCTATTTCTTTATTCAGTTGTAATTGTCTTTCTTCTTCCTGCTCTAATGATACTGATAAACTATCTGATGCAGTACCACTTCCTCGGCTGTCATCTTCGCCTGCTCTCTCAGTTTTACCATCTCCATGGTGTCGTTCGGATTCTTCGCCTTGTGCTCTTTCAGATACTGGTTCATCAGTCTGTCCAGAAGTTCGTATGCTTCCTCGTTCACTTTCTCCATCTTCTCTGCCAGTGTCCCGAACCGGTACAGTGCCCGGTATCTCGTAGGCTCTGTTTCCTTCAGGTACTTCCCTGCCATTCTGCCGTACTTCCCTGCTTTCTTGAGGCTTACTTTGCTCTCTTCCGGAAACTTCAGATCCGGATACAACAGTCCGTCCTCTCCCTCGTGATAAGTCAGTTTGATTTCTTCCATTTGCTATTCTCCTTTCTCTAATGCGCCTAAGATTTTGATTAAAATCCCTAAGAACATTACAGGAGACCTCACATACAAGAGAACCAAGACGGTAGACTGCCTCTTCATCCTTAATCTCTACCACCGCACTCAAGTCATGTTCTTTCTGACTCAAGTCTAAACCACTTCTTGTACAGACAGCATACACAATACTCTTATAAGCAGTTTCTGCCATCTGCTCTTGCGTTTTATTAACTACCGGATTCACCATAGTTCCTGTAACGGTATTTAATTCTGAAATCTGTGTTTCAAACTTCTCCTCTATTATCTCTCTGATCGCATTTATTGTAAAGTCTTTTATCTGTTTTTTTAGAACATTTGTTCCTGCACTTAAATCCCAGTCCAGATTATTGTCTCTGCTGATAAGTTCTGCATAGTCATGAATATATTCATCACTTAATTCCCATTCCAGTTTCACATTTTTCCCACCGGTAGAAGCAATGTCAAAAACATGCCTGCTTCCGGATACAAACGCCTGTGTCGGATATATCTTGATTCCTTTTTCGCCACGTCTTACAAAACGCCCGACTTTCTTCCACGAATCGTAATCCGCCACAAGCGTTGCATTAGGTCTTTGTGCATAGATTAAAAGAATGTTATCAAACTCATAGCGGTACAGTTTTCCAATCATCCGGCAGATATGTTTCCAATGCTTTTCATCATCGGTTATTCTGTGAATAAATTCATTGTACAACCGATCCACATAGATATCTGTGCCCATATGCTACACCTCCAATATTGCTTCTCTGATATCCTTTCCATCAATCTCATCTCCAAGGCTTACCCAGCCTTCACTTGTATTTCTAGCAAACAATTCTATTCTTGGTAAATCTCCACACAGCTCTACAATTCTGTCCCTGATTTCATCGGGTTTCTTACTATGTTCCATAATTCTTGCATCACAAATCTGTCTGACGGATTTTGAAAACCGTTTGGGATGGCCTTTTGTACCGATCAGACAGACTTCTGAATTGGAACGGGTCCAAAAACCAAGTCCAACAAACCAACTGTCACTTTTCTTATTTCGCTTCACCCAGTTAAAACCGCAGGTCTTATAAGTAAACCCCCAGCTTTCCATTACGGATAATCCCTCCTGCAAACATGGAAAAGTTACCCATAAAAAAAGAATACAGTCATCATCGGCAATCGACTCTACCGGTAATGACTGTATTTCTTCAATGTTCATTGTATGATAATGGTTTTCGGCACTCCTTCCCTGTCCTTTTTTAGAATAGACTTTGTACTGCCATGGGGGATCAGCATAAATAATATTAAACTTCTGCCCCATGCTAATCCTCTCCTTCTTCCGTAATTTTTAGAAAAACTGCATACTCTTCTTTGTCCAGTCCTACATAGAACCATCGCTCATTTCTCCTGTCTGCCATCACTCTCTGCTCTCTGATTTTCTTTGCCAATCGAAGCAGGATATAGTTTTCTTTTACAATGGAAAGACTCTCTTCAAAACTGATGCTCTTATTTTTCTGTTCTCTGTTTGCTACGACTGATTTTGCTATCGCAGTATTGATGCTTCTAATGTCATTAAGCCCAACCACCTGCAGCTTCATCACTTCTCCGGCTCTCTGCCATTCCTGTTCCAACTGCTGCATAGCCATTTCTAAATATTCATAAACGTTAATTTCCTGTTTCTTTTTTCTCTTCATTTCTGCCTCCTGCTCTTGTCTTTTTATTTCTTGATTGGTCTCCCAATCATCACCATTCCACTGGTGTATAAATCTCTGTAAATAACTCCGGTACTTTCATCACTTGCTTCTACGATTTTTCCATCCCCGACATAGATTGCAACATGGCTGATGTTTTTGTATCGTTTGTTATTCTGAAAAGAATAAAACACCAAGTCTCCCGGCTTGATGTCTTTTTCACTAATCGTTTTTCCATTTTTTGAACAATACTCGGCTTCCGCTGCTGCGGTGTTTGCATTATCATATATCATACTGACTCCTGCACTCTGCCACGAATAATAAGCAAGAGAACTGCAGTCATAATATGCACCGGAATCTCTTTTTGGCTGACTATATGGATAGCCTACTTTTGTCAGTGCAAAAGTACATACATGTTTTGCTTTTGCATCCGTAATCTTATCCGTAATACTTTTAATTTCTGCATCCGTCATAGAACTTTTGGAATCCGTGGTACTGCCTCCTCCATTTGATGCTGTTCCATATCCAAGCTGTGCTCTTGTATCACTTCCCATTAACTGATTTAACAATTCTACCTGATCCGGAGCAAAACTGTATTCCGTAATCATATCCGAATAAGTTTTCATCGTAACATTTACATTCAGTGTCTTTTCTGTTTTCTTTCCTATCTTCTTTGTTGTCGTTTCTGTTGTATAGGTGCACATATCATCAAACACCAATTTTAAGTTCTGTTTGTTGGTATCAGTCATATTGATTGCAATATTTTCATAACCGTACTTCACCATATATACACAGACAATGTCATACAGGTTGTTCGGTGTTCCTGTTCCTTCATAGTTCACGTAGACAATCTGCCCTTTATCATGGTCTTTGTGCTGCGTTGACAAGTCTGTAATCTCACGGTTAAAGTCAGCCATATATGCGGACGCTACACTTTGCACGGT
This sequence comes from uncultured Lachnospiraceae bacterium, assembly GCA_902766735.1. GTDB lineage: Bacteria > Bacillota > Clostridia > Lachnospirales > Lachnospiraceae > Eubacterium_G. The sequence goes on along the minus strand of CACXEU010000062.1, from coordinate 31,805 downwards.
ATCTCCACTCTCTAATGGTGGTAGGAAAATCGCCAGTGGGGAGTTATAAAGAATTGCAATAACAGCCATAACCGGAACTGCAACAATTGCCACAAGAATAATAATTAGAAGTAAAAAGATAACCATGTATTTTACAAGATACTTTGCCACCACACTGATTTTCTTTAATAATAAATCTTTCACCAGTTTGAACAGATTATCCGTCTGCTGTTCCTGACTCTGTAACTTATCCCGAAAGAATTTTAATTTACGAATACGATTTGTGTATTTAACATCTACCATATCCATCCTGATTCCTGCCAGTTCCCCTACTGCTATTCCTACAAGTGGACCTGCCGCTCCCGTACCTGCTGTTCCGGCAACAGTTCCTGCTACTTTTGTTGCCACTTTCGTTGTTTCCTTTGCCGCAAACTTTCCACTTTCCTTTGTTATAGTTTTTACAACCTTTTTGGGAATCTTCTTTGTAAGCTTTTTTGACTTTTTGACCGCCATTCTTTTTGCAAGTTTTTTTCCTTTATCTACACGCTTAATCCTTTTTGCAATGTCTGCCATCTCTTTAGCACTTTTGACAGTTTTTCTTGATGCATTTACAGCACTACCGCCTACCAACATTGCATTGTCGATTTCTTCTCCACCTTCCACATGACCGGTAATCTTTCTTCTTGTAGCAGAAAGACCAGATTTCACTACACCCGGTGCTTTCTTTCTTGTATGAATTAAAGCTTTCTTATCCCGAAGCTTACCTTTATCTTTTACACGAACCTTTGCCTTTTCTTTTTTGTGGATTTCCATTTTTCTGTCATCCACTCGTTTTATATCCAAGATTTCCACCTCCTCTCGCTATTTTCTTCATAAGAAAAACCACCGTGGTAAAACCACGATGGTTGAAAAATACTCTCTTATGAAGTTAATATGGTAATATTTAACTAATTGATAGTTCACTTAACTATCTTTCATCTCCTATAATTTTATTTATAAGTGCTGCAAATAAATTTGCAATGAACACTGTATTCAATAATGCTTGAATCGTTGTGCATATTTGAGTAGCACCTATAGCACTGTATATTGTCGGATTTGAACCAATTATTTGCCCAAGAGAATAATACAATGCTGTCCAAAAATTAATTTGTTCCATAGCATTCGTTGTAACATTCTTAAATTGAATACTTTCAACTCCAGAATACAATGCTGTAAAAAAGATAGTATTAATTATTAAATACATAATCCATCTACTTGGAATGCAAAATGCCCCTGTTAAACGTACAAAAATTTTTCTCCAACCTTCATTCGAATAAAGTGCTTTTTTATACTTCATATCACTTTGAAATTTATGGTCATTTTTCAAATTTCCATATTTCAAAAAATAATCAACCATATCAAGTGCAATCTCTTTATTCTCTATCTTTTTAATTGGTTCTCTCCATAAAAAATTCAAATAGAATTCACTTTCATTTTTTATTGATATAGATTCATCTCTATTTGTTTTTTTGATTGTTTTATAATTTATTTTTTTTCGATCAAATTGCGATAAATCGATACTTACATTTTTATCTACATACTCTAAATTACAAATATATGGCTCTACAAATTTATTCAAACATAATATATTCTTATCTATTTTACATGAATGTAGAATAAATCTATATATTTTGCAATATTCAAATCTAAATGTATTTAGATTCGAATTGTACACACACAAATATTTCATATTGGTGCTACTTAAATATAGATATGATATATTACTACAGCGGACTTTCCCGGTAATAATACATTGATGAAAGTTTACTTTTGCTGATCCACTTATCACTATATCACCTTCAATAAAGCAGTTTTCTATATCGACATTTCCTTTAACAATATGCATATCGTTTTGAATATATCGATTTTTAATACAAATGTCTCTATGTTCCACTTCAATGCATTGATGATTAGTATCATTTAAAAAGTTCCTATTTATCCTATATATATCAATACCTGATAGCGGCAATATACCACTATATGGTATTTGTGCCAATTCTTTTACTTGTTGAAGGTTAATAATCTTTCTTCGCTCTATGATATCACTTAATTTGTAAAATGATAATGGATAGCCATCAGTTTCTTCAAACTCGAATAAAAAATTTTTTATCTGTTCATTATCCGTAAGAGAATATTCATTATCATTATCAATCCACATATTATTTTCATTTGAATTATTTTCATATATCAATGCAATAAGTCTATATATATCAGTTGCGTTTTCATTATTCAATTCTAAAGTCATAATATATGTATTATCTTTTTTTTGGAATGATATATTTCTATATTTTAGAACTAGCAAGGCCCAATCGTTATTTTGTAGAAAATTATAAGTTTTTTTAGTTATTTTTACACAAGCCACCCTATTATTCTCCTTCAAGTATCATATATTTTAATCTTTGACTTTAAATAATTAAGTCATAATCTTTATAATAAATCACAATAATTAATTAATTAATTAATATATTACCTTGCATTTTTCCCTTATGCAATATAAACATCTTCTACTTAAAACATACTCTTTCTTAAGTTTACATGCCTCCCGCAATAATCTCATGTATATTTGTATTATACAGCCTATACAATCCCGTATCCTTACTGATTTGATTATCAAACGGAATCACCGTCGAACCACACTTCAAAAGTCCCATACCTGACTGTGAGTTGGTTACAAACTTAAGTTGTGCGTCCGACACTCCAATCACCTCTGCCATCTTCGATGAATCCGTGTTTGCCTGCTTTAACAAAGCCACAAACTCGGAGTTTGCAAGCATGGTTGTTGCGGTATAGTTCTGTAACAGATCGACGACATTCTGCGTGATACCTGTGCAAAGTCCACCCTGCTTTCTGACCTTTTTCCATAACTGCTGTAAATACTTTGCACTGTATTCTGAATTAAGCAGCACATGAAATTCATCTATGTACAGCCAAGTTGCCTTACCACGCTTTCCATTGTCAATAATTCTCTGCTGAATTGCTTCCATCATAACAAGCATTGTAATCGGACTAAGCTCTGTCCCCAAGTCTCTGATACCATAGACTGTAAATCGGTTGTCCATATCCACATTGGTCTGATGATTAAAGATGTTGAGTGAACCATTAACAAATAATTCAAGTGACAATGCAATATCCTTTGCTTCTTCCTCCGGCTGTTTCAATAACAGGTCATAGAAATCTTCCATCATTGGAATGTACTTCTCTTTGCTTTTTGCAATATCTCTATACATGGTTCTCACACAACGGTCAATAATAGATTTCTGTCTGGAATTTAAACTGTCTCCAAAACACTGCTCGCATAAACCTAACATAAACTCACCCTTATCACGAATCCATCCCTGACTGTCATTGACATCCAGATTCCACACATCCATATCCAAAGGATTTACAAAGTTATCTGTATATGTTGACATATTGATGACCGTTCCACCGTATGTTTTTGCCACATCAAAATATTCATTTTGAGGATCTATTACAATAATCTCATCATCTCCTGACAGGAATACACTTCCCATCTCCATCTTACAAAAGAATGACTTTCCACTTCCCGGTACACCAAACACAAAACCATTTCCATTTAACAGTTTCTTACGGTTTCCAACATTCACATTTTTTGAAATCTGATTGATTCCATAATAGTTACCGCCAAAATCATTTAATTCCTGCACATCAAATGGCATCAGTACTGCAAGGCTCTGTGTCAGCATGGTTCTCATAGTTTCTATCTGTCTTACACCAATTGGCAATACAGTGTTTAATGCCTCTCTCTGCTTTAACTGGCAAATATCAATTGTCACACTGTTTCTCTTACCAATGGTTCTGATGGTTTCGCAATGGCTTTCCATTTCTTCTTTTGACTCTGCCATGACGATTAAGGTAACACCTACATAAAACAGGCACTGATCATTCTCCCTTACATCATCCATAATGCTTTCAATCTCTTTTTTCTCCATTCGTTTGGAATAGGAAATCTCTGTGGAAAAGTCATTGTTTCTGTTTCGCACTCTTTGCTGTTTGATGATATCCGACTCAATGCCGAGATACTTTTTCTGCAATGTCTTTGTTGTCAGATCCTTCGGTACGGGAACCACATCAATACTTGTAATCATATGTATCGGAAGGGATGTGATTTCATTCAGAAATCTGTCCGACAGACTACTCGGATATTTCTTGATATACAAGGCTCTGCAATATTTACTTTCATCCTGAAAATAGTCCGTGAAAAACTTTACCTTTCCATTGCAGATATCATTGGCAAAGTCTGAACCGACTTTCTTTGCTTCTTTGATGTCAAAGTCAAATTCGGACTCCTTGCCAAGCCTGTAATAATCATGCAGGATTTTCAGTCTCTCATTTCCTGAAAGTGCTCTGATTCCTGCACCAAGTTCCCCATAAGCTTTTGACAGAGTTGCCTCAATCGTAGCAAACTGTGTTTTTGCCTCTTCAAAATTTTTACGTTCAATGGTAATGGTAAGATATCTCTCCTGCTCGATTTCCTGTCTGCCCTCTCGCATCTTTTCTTCAATGATATCGTTATAAACTTTTCTGAAATCATCATATCCGTCATTCAGGTATGGAATCAGAATTAAGTTTCTGAAATCCTCCATATTTTTGTTTTTATTGTTAATCGTAATCTTAAAATTACAGTCGAGGGAATTAAGCAGCTTACAGTATCTTTCAAAAATGTCTACCTGTTCATCATCCGTTGTTGTCGTATAGTTAATATCCGTAAACATATAGCACTTTGAATACTTTCCATTTGCCACTTCAAAAATTCCGTTTTCTGAAATCTTCAAGATTTCGATGGTTTCTTGAATGGATTTCGGGCTCTTGTATAAAGGCTCTGATGCTTTCTTAAGTTCCTTAAATCCATCTGTAAATAATCCCATATATCCTCCAATCCAAAAAGGACTTAAAGACAAGCAATTCTACTTTTCTTTAAGTCCTCTCTTTTTCCTATTCTTATTTTTACCTTTCTTTTTTTGTGCCAGTGCTTCCTCCATTTGCATTTTTTTGATTGTCCCTTCTCCTTCCGAAGAAATGTAAGTAATCTCTCTGTTTGCAAAAAGAAAATGTATTCTTCTTTTTGTTGCTTCAAAGAAACTCATTCCCTGATAGGAATAAAAGCCACCCATTGCAATCGGTGCGACCGCCGGGATTGCCACATAAGCACTCCCGGTAAGCCCGATATACCGATAGGTAAGCAGTACGATTGTACCGCCTACCAATACAGATACAATGGAATAAATCAGCTGCTTTGCAGTAAGCCCCATAACCACAGATTCCTGATATTTATCAATATCTTTATTGATTTCTATAATCATTTTTCTGCTCCTCCTATAATCCTAATGCTCTGCTTGTAAGGTTCTGTGCACCTTTTACCATTCCTACGGTCATGGCAGTACCAAAGGTTAATTCGCATAAATAAATCAGTACCTTTGTCCAGTCCGCATACTCTGATGTAAAACTCGGTAGTCCTGCATTGATGAATGCATTACACATCAGTATTGCCAGTGCGATGGTTACTGCCTCAAATACAACAGATAAGAAATGTTTTGCATAAGTTACCGCTGTCTGTGCCACAGTTCTGTTTCCTGCCACTGTCGAAAATGCAATCGCACCAATCGGTACAATGACTAAAATTTTCAAAAATCTGAAATACACCGTATAGATCAGCATGAACCCGCAGATGATAATGACCAGTGCGATTACCACTGATAAAATCAACATAATCAGACTGGGACCAAATCCCAAATCTTTAATAATATCTGCCTGCTCCTGCGATATGGTAAGCTCTGTTGCATCACTCTTTGTCATCAGCTTTACCAGATTTCCCGCCGATAAAAAGAACGCTTTCATAATTGATACATTGTTTGCCACAAGCCACTCTGCAATTCCTACTCTCATAAGCATTCTCAAAATCACTTCAAACCTCATATCTTCTTTTACATCAACACTCTCGGCACAAAAGCCGATTACAAAAAACAGGACAACTAGAGAGGAACCCACTCCGACAAATATTGGTTCAACCTCTTCTACAATCTGCCATGGTCCTCCATCCTTAAATGTGGTTGGTGACTGTTTCAGTAAATCAAACACCATTCCAACTTTGTCATTCCAAAAGGCCAGAGCCATTTCAATCAGATTTAAGATATGTTCCCCAAGATTAAAAATATCCACTTATCTCTCACCTTCTTTCCTTGGGGCTTTCGCCCCACTTTTCTAAAATCCAAGAATTGCAAGGACAGATGAAATACCTGCCATCATAACTCCTGCAACAATTCCCTTTAATGCAGAGTTCATTGTGGAAGAATCCTGCTGCTGATAAGCCTGAGCAAATTCCATAACGTTCTTAGCAAGGATAATGACACCGATTGCACCGATAATCGCAATTACCAATGTCTTTAAGTTATCCAAAGGTTTTGTTACAGAGCTTGTATCTGTTGCTGCCATTACCATGGATGTATTTGCTGCCAACATAAAAAAAGCACCTGACATTGCAGGCACTACACTTCCAACTCTTTTTACTAACTGATTCATTTTTCTTTTCATATACTAAAATCTCCTTTTCTAAAAAATATTGTTTTCAAGAGTTACCCTCTTGTGGTACTTAAATACTCATCTCGTTTCTTTCTCATTTCACCCACAGACACCTGCGGATAAAAATAAGTTAGAATCACTTCCGGTGGAACGCCTCTGCTGATTGCCACCATCACTTCATTTCTCTGTTCTTCTGAAAAGTCCTGCAGACTTAACCGCAGCAAAATAGAATCCTTACGCTTTCGCTTTTGTCTGTTCTCTGTTATCTCCGGTATCTGATATACAATCTCATTTCCGCTTTCTTCCGCCGCTTTTCGTAACTGCTCCTGTTCATCTGCCCGAGTAAACTCTCGCTTTACTCCCAGTTCATCCAAAAGAACTAATTCCTCCAGTTTTAGTTTTGCAATCTGAACATTTTCGCCTTTCTTTTCCAACTTTTCAAAATACTTAACACTTTGTGTTGTCAGAAGTTTAAACGGTGTACCTAAGTTTTTTACCTGACCACCATTTCCACTATCTCCTGCCTTTGCATCATTGTCTGTTACGCTGTTTTGCATATCACCGGGTACATGCTCATATGGTAATCCATTGCCATCTGCACTCTGTAAAAATGCCGGATGGTTTGGTGTGAAATACTTATCATCCACTATCGGATCAAAGCCACGAATAAATAGCAAGCATTTCTTATTATCAAACTTTCTTGCCTCATCCGGTGTCATCAGTTCCCTGCCAAGGACATCATAGTTTCTGGAAGAACTTCCCTGTCTGCCTCTCGTTTCTCCTGTTGCACGCTTATCAATGGTGCTCTTTCCAAGCAGTTTTGATATATATTCGTGCGTACTTTGTTCGTTTCCACCAAGGTAGATCAGGGTATCACAGTTGCCCGGAATCGTCTCCCATGTATCCTTAAATAGTGCCTTAATCTGTGCAAGATTCTGAATGATAATTACCGAACTGATTTCCCTGCTTCGCATTGTGGAAAGCAGAGAACAGTAATCATCTGGTAATGCAACATTTGCAAATTCATCAAGCATAAACGTCACATGAATCGGCAGTCTGCCACCATAGTTAAAATCAGCCTGATAATAAAGTTCCTGAAATATTTGCGTATAAAGCATTCCAATAATGAAGTTGTATGATTTATCGGAGTCCGGAATGACACAGAACAATGCTGTCTTTGTCGTTTCGTCCCCGTTGACTCCGATACCAAGTTCTTCAAGTCTTAACTCATCCTTTGACAGAAACCGTAATACCTGCTCATTTTCCAGCGGTGCAAGTCTTGAGTTTGCCGTAATAATAATCGACCTGACTGTATCTCCTGCACCCTTTATCACTTTCATATACTGCTTATATGCCGGATGATTTACACCTAACGAACTTGTTTCCGCCAGCTTTTCCATTCTTCTGGTAAGCGGTGATTTCTTATTCTTTTCCATCACCTCCGCTTCCGCTATCAGCTTTAGAACGGTCTTAAAGTTTCTCTGTTTTTTTGGCATTTCCATCAAGACATAATAAAAGAGAGACTGTAAAAACATTCCCTCTGCCTTATCCCAGAACGGATCATTGCTTGCTGCATCCTTCGGGGTTGTATTTGCGATTAAATTGGTTATAAGCTTTATAACATCTGTTTCCTCTCTGATATATTCAAAGGGATTGTAACAATCAGACTTATCCATTTCTATCAGGTTTATGACTTTGACATTATAGCCATTTTTCTTTAGCATATCGCCACAGCTTCTAAGGATTTCTCCTTTTGGATCGGTACAGATAAAGGAACAGTTCTTTGGCATCTGCATCATATTTGGTTTTACTTCATAAAAAGTCTTACCTGCACCGGATCCACCGATAATCAGAACATTATTATTAAGCTTCGTCTTTCTTGTATCAAGGCTCATTCGAACATTCTGACTAAGGACTCGATTTCTGAATTCATCCCTGTCACTGATTGCTTTATTGACCATCCTAATATTTGCAAACTTTGCCGTACCATACTCTTTGCCCAGCATCAGATTTCTCTGACTGGTATAATACATAAGAATTGCTGTTCCATATATTACCCACGCTGCAATAATCGTTTTGATTGTTGTTAGTCCCCTAAAATAATTTCTCTCAAACATCGTTTCACAGACTTTGTTGAAAGAATCAAAAAACTGCACAATGTTCATTCCTTTATCCCATGCACCACAGATGAGATATGCTAAAACTCCTACAGGAATCAGACCGATTCCTATTAACAGCCATGGTGGTTTCTTCTTATCTGCTATCACATCAATCACCTGCCTTTTCTGCCGGTATCTTCAGCCAGTTTCTTCTCAGCAGCTTTACGCTTATTTTGCTGTAATTTCTGCTTTTCTTTCTCTTTTCTCTGTCTCTCTGCTCTCTGTCTGATATTCATTTCCACCGGATCATAATGGTTCTGATAAAGTATGTCTCCCTTCTTTTTCTCTATAACACGGTTCTGCTCATCATACAGTTTATATTCTTTATCCTTATCTAAAAAGGTAAGCATTGTTTTCCCACTATGAATCTCCATAATATTATCTTTATTGATCCAAAGGTATCGGACGTTTGCTCCCCAAGTGCCAGGCACTCTGGTTTTCACAGCCCTTTCGTTTTCCTCTGCAATCAGTGTTTTTGATAAGGTAATATCTGTAAGAGACGGATTGCTGAAGGACTGTACAGCCCTGACCCTGTTTATCAGTTCTCTATATCCCTTAATTCTATTGGCAAATACTTCCCTGCTCATAACTGCCTTATAAGTATCCTGCTTTTCTCCTGCTTCCACTGCACCAATTTTAGAGAGTTTTCCAAGAACTTCCTTTGCCTGTGTGTCACTAATGCTAAAATTTTCTTTCACATCTGACACACTGACATTTTCCTTTTCCATCGCATACATACCGACTTTTTCTATCAACCCATCCACAGTCTTTTCTACTGCTTCTTCACTGGGTGTATCTGCATTCCCGGATTTCTGCTTTTCAAAGAATTTCAGAAGTTCACTTAAATCTCCCTTATCGGAATTTTTCATATAATCCTCAATACTTGTAAGGCTTCCTGCTCCAAGTTTCTGAATTATCAGATTTGCTCTTGGTACAGCTTCCGAGTGAATTACAATCTCCACCATTCCACTGTCCTTATGAATCTTTGGAAGTTCGGAATATAGAATTCCATACTTCTTTGCCATCTTTCGTACTTTTTTAAGATCTGATTCCTGAAACTGCAAGACCTGTAAGTCTCCACCTTTCATCAGAAGTTTTCTCATGGAAGTCTTTCCCATTGTTTTTTCATAGTCAAGCATTCCCTTTAGAAACATACAAATGTCTTTCATCATATTGATGCCGCCACTTCCGACTTTCATGGCAACTTCCAACCCATCAAAAGTGACTCTGATTATCTGGACTGCTTCTGAGATTTCGTCTGCCATAATATCTCCTCCAATCTTTCGTTTAGTTCTTTGATTGCCTCTTCATGTTCTAAACTGCACATTGCCATAGTAAGAATCAGCTCACCAAAATCCTCTGCCCACTTTGGCATATCATCAGTTAATTCTTCGTAGTCCTTTTTGATTTCTTCGTCAGGTATCTCTCCCCGAATCAGGTCAGAGATATACTGCGATGTAAGTTCCTTGTCACCGGAATTGTAGGCAAACCTTATAACCTGTTTAATCTGCTTTTCACTCATTTCCTCAGATTTTCGAATGGACTGATATGTTTTCATTGCTAAATCCAGATTCATATCATCACCCCATTTCCAGCGAATTTTCCAAAACAGCCAGTTCAATGATTCCTGCCATCTTTTCCGGCGTTGCCTTACTCTCAATCAGAATATCAAGCTGCTCATAGGTAAGACCTTTTCCAAACCCACTTGCCACCTGCTTAATCTGTCCCTCATCAAGTCCCATCTGAATTACTTTTCTCATCAGATACCTGTTTGATTTTTTTGATAAAAATATCTTTTTTAGTAATGCCATTGCAGACGACTTCTCTTTCTGTGGTGTCTCACTCTTAACAAATACATAAGGCTTCATTCCATCACTAGGTATAACAAAAGCATCCGCTTCTCTTTTAACTGTACTTTGCTTCACTGTTGATACACCTTGTAATACCGGTTCCTGTATGGCACTCCCTTCCGTTTCAGTAGTTTTGTGAACTGTTGTTTTTTCAATCTGACTATTCAATTGTTTCACCTTCTCTCTTTCCTTTTCTAATGCTTCATCCCTTTTCCTGATTTCTTCTTTTAGATGATTCTGACTCACCCTCAGACCGTTTCTTTCATTTCGAAGTTTGATAATAGTGACATTCTGCTCACTGGATGCCTTCTTTTCTCTTTCCAAATCGCTTTCTAAATCTGCAATCTGCTTTAATAGCTGTTCCTTCTCCGTGTTATAATCATCATTCTTATGTTCATCAATCGTCTGAAACATCTGATTGATTTTCTCCTCCTGTGATTCAAACCTTTTTACAATCGAATCAATCTGACTTTGAAACTGTAAAAGCAGTTCTTCATTGTCACAAGCAGTTTCTGTATACTTGGCAAGCCCTGCATAAACATCCTGGAGCATCTTGTGAAGTGCCGCCGGAGTTTCCGGTTTCTGCTCCAATATTTTTTTAATCTGATCGACAGACATCCCTTTATCATAATAGCTGACAATCACTTTTCTCTGTCCTTCATCCAACATCCCAACTATTAGCTGAATAAATTCGTCAGGGTAGTTTTTTCTTAAACAGTCTGAATATATTTCTTTTTGTTTTGAATTGAGATTGTAGTTTTTAAGGTATTGTTCAATCTGCTCTATGGATATGCCATACTCCAAATCTTTTCTGACACACTCAAGAACTTCCGGTGTTCCAAGATTTCTTAACTGGTAATCCGATATGATTTTGTCAATTTCTTCTTTATTCAATTTCCTGTGCCTCCTTTTTATGCATAAAAATACAGCTACCATATTGGTGGCTGCTCACTTAACTCTTGACTCTTATTTTTACTTTCTGTTTGTTGCTTTATCTCATTTTCTTTTTGTCGAATTTCTCTTTCAATATCTTTTACAATACTATCTGCTAACCTAAATTCTTTGTATATTTCTTTCTCTCTTATTTTTGCATCCGCAATTGCTTTATCAAAGTGTTTCTTTAGTTCTATGACTTCCTTAATCGTATATCCTTCTTCTTTGATTTCATTTTCAAGTAATTGATATTCCTCATGCTCGTCCTTAAAAAAGTCATCTCCTTCACGGTAGCATTCCTCACATTCTTTTAATTGCTCCAATTGCTCCAGTTTTACAAATAATTCTTTAAAAGGATACCGCTCCCGATAAACTTTCCGTCTTTCATTTGAGCTCTTTTTTCGTGTTATCGATAATTTTTCCCACAAAAGCATCATTTCTTCTTTTGTATGAATCTTATTCCTTGCAAGAAACAGGTACTGCTGCTGTAGCTGATGCATTTTTTTAATATCTTCACGATACTGCCATGCTTTGGAATATGGACGTTTTTTCAGTTTTCCTAAGCGATATAACTTAGCAAAGTATTTCTTTTGAAGTCCGGAGAGTTTTGCTCTTTTAAATCGTCTGTATCTGATACCAACAATTCTTGGTTGAGCAATTACTGGTTTTCTCGTAAAACTTCTGATAGTTTCATTTTCAATCCTGACTCTGATTCTTTCCTCGCTGTAATTATCTCCAAGTTTATACAATCTGCGAACTCTTTCCATCCCCGGAAGTTTCACTGCAATATGCTTCCCGTATTTAAATTCGTATCCTTTATCAATCATCATCTGTTGAAATTCTTCAAAGGAATCTGACTGTAATATACATGCATCTACGTCCCTGCGTATCATCGTATTCCATACAAATTTGCCATCACGGTATTCATTCCATTCACGATACCTTTTTCTGTTCTCTTTGCTATCCAGTTCAAGTGTCTTAAGTCCATGTTCCTCACATAACTCATTCACCAGTGGAAAAATATCTTTTTCCCAGTCCCCTTTCTTATATCTGAATTTTTTTCCGTCAATAAAACTGACACTGTTAAATAGTATGTGTCCATGTATATGGTCAGTGTCATCATGAACAGAGTAAACCGCTTCATATCGTGCTCCAAGATACATCTCCACAAATTTTCCAACAATCTCAAATGCAGTCTCCGCTGTTGTCTCCCCTTCATTAAAAGAAATGATTAAATGATATGCTTGTCTCCCTTCAGTTTTTCCAAAGTTCTGTTTTGTCTGCTTCATCTGTGAAAGAGCAAAATCCGGCAGACAATTTACTGCACCGACCATTACCTTATTCTGTGTTTTTTCATCTTTTCTGATGTAATCAAAAACCTCTTGAAAATGATGTCCCGACGTTTCTCCTTTTCTGTCACTAATATAAATTATTTTGCTAATTGCCAATCATATCCGCCACCTTCTTTACTTCGTTATTTAGTTTTTTCAGATACGCAATAATCATTTTCTCGTCATTGATTCCGAGATAACCTGAATGAATACTCTTTGCAATCTGATTCACATTATTACCGATACGGTTCACTTCATTGATAAGCTGCTTTAATAAAGAAATAATTTCCGGATAGTCTTTAGGCTTTTGACTAATGAGAAATCGAAAATATTGAGACTCCTTCATATTTGCATCTTTTGCTAAATGATGAAATCTTTCATTTTCTTCTATTGAGATTCTGAAGTTTTTCATTATCTGTTTTTCACTCACTATCTCGCCACCTCCTTATCAAAATCTAATGACTGGCTCTTAATTTCCGCCTTTTTCATTTTGTCAATCATTTCCTCTGTCAGTTTTGCACAAACATCATGAAGCTGTTTTCCATAACAGGTTTTGTCATACATACCATCCAATATTTTTTTATCTCTTTTCAACTTTTCATAGTAATCTCTTTCCTGACAAAAGCTCTGATGGTTTGGTGCATTCTCCATATTAAATTTTGTATTGACAATAAGGTCATAATTCCATTCACAAACTGTATCGATAAACTCATCAATTGTATATTCTTCATAAACTTCTTCACTATCTGAAATGTCTATTCTCACCAGTTTTTCATCGATAATCCCAATTGCATAATCATGTCCTTCAAGATAATTCATTAACAATAAAACTTCATTATCATCAAGAGTCAGTAACAGATCATTATTATCAATCCAGTCCTTTAACTGTTTTGGTGAAGTAAACCACTCCGGTTCTTTTTTCATATGCATCACCTACTTTCCTTTGTTATTTATTGTTGGTTATTTCTAAATTTTCTTATCGCTCATATCTCTTTAAAATGCATTTAAGTACTACAAGTTGTCCCAAAATTTATCCTGCAAGATACGCGTTTTGTAAAGCAAAACGCATCTTGTTAGGGGAACAGTCCCCTAATACCCCTGATATACATATTTCCATACAAAAACGTGCTCATTTCCATACAGAAATGAATATTCAACTACTACTTTCATTACTGTTTTCCATACAGTTTTGCACTTTCCACGAGTAACCTAATTTCAGTGGCACTACTAAAACCCATACGGAAATACATTTTCCACTACTACTTTCATTACTGTTTTCCATACAGTTTTGCACTTTTCACGAGTAACCTGATTTCAGTGGCACTACTAAAAACCATACGGAAATACATTTTCCACTACCAATTTCACTACTGTTTTCCGTATGGTTTTGCATTTTCCACGAGTAACCCTAATTTATATCCAAAACCAATTTGATTTAATCATCTTATGCTGTTTTCAATAACCGGATTTTTCTTTTCTTCCTGCAACCATTCGTTATAATCCTTATAGCCTGATGGTGGTGAAAAGTCCTCGACATTATATTTAAGACTCTGATACTTTGCCATTAATTTTTCAGTTGCCGTTCTTCCCGGTCCGTCATTATCGAGGCAAAACTTAATCGTCGTAATCTGTGGGTGCTCCTTCAAAAATGTAACAATCGGTGCATCATGCAGCATTCCAAGTGCCAGCTTATTTGATTCAAAATCATCATACAAATCCATGTAACTCATCATATCAATTGCTGCTTCAAATACATAAAGTTCATTACTGTCATCATTTACCACATTAAAACCAAAGTTTTTATCATTTCCTGCAACATCACACTTAAACGGTCTTCCACTCTTATCAAAGACACCTCTCTGGCTGGCAAACTTTGTAACACCGTTTTTGTCATTTCCCAAGAATACAATGTTATGATATCCTCTTGATTCATAAATCAATTTTTTCTGTACAAAGAAATCGACAACTCTTTTATCAATGCATCTGTCCTCCATCAAATATGCATAAAGAAAGGAGTTACTTCCCGATGACATCGGTAATACAAACTCCTTCTCTTCTTCCGCCATATTGGATGTAATATGTTTTAAATCTTTCTGTTTTCTTACTTCTACTTTACTATGATTCTCTGTCCTACAATACCCGGCAAAATCTAACAGCCAAAACACTGCATCTTTGATGTCCATTCCTGCAAATACGATTAAGAAATCAATCTGACTTCCACCGTTATTGCCTCCCTCAAGTGCCATTGACCAACGATACCAACTTTTTCTGTCATAGATTCTTATAGAGTCCATTTCCTTTAGTGTATGATACCTTCCAATTTTTCTTACTGTATAACCAAGACTTGCTGCCACATCACATAAGTCTACGGATTTTGCAATCCTTAATTCTTCCTCAGTAAACTTTTCCATTGTTTTCTCCTATCGTGTTCTTTCTAAATTTACCGCATACACTGTGTCTGAAAAATCAATTTTCTTATTTGGTGTATCGGTTGCAAGACTCAATTTTTTCTCTCTGCTGTCATAGTAATAAACCTGATTTGATAATCTTTCTTCCAGTCTGACTTCTTCAGAATTAACACTTACTACCATGTTTGCCAGTTCCTGTGCATCACATCCCATGACAGGAATTGCGATGACTTCGTGCACACTCGATGGAAGAATATATAAATCATCATTCAATAATTCTGATACCTTATCCAGATTTTCTTGGAATAACATTTGCACCGCACCATAACTTCTTTCCGTATTGCTTATGACATACATCGGACAAGGTCCATCCTGGGCGATCTCCTCCATGGTCTTTTCACGGATATGCTCTTCGATATCATCCATACTTTCATCTCCAAACTGTTCTAAAAGTTCCTTAGGCATGGAGTTCATCATTTCTTCTACCATCATTTCAACCACAACATCGGACATCGCCATAACCTGTGCCGGTAGCAGTCTCTTTGTATTATCTTTTGCAAGCTGATACAGCTTCTCTTCATCAAGTCCTACTCTTTCTGCCATTTCATTTGTCACAACGGTGCTGTAGATTCCATCATTTGTGAATCCGACAGTCCAACGATAGATGATTGACAAATCTTCAAATTCTCTGTGTGGAACGTTTTCAAGCATTGCCTGATTCTGCTCTGTATTCACAAGTTGTAGAACAACATTGTCCGGCATTTTCTCTAACTTAATGTTATCTGATTTCAACACTTCCGGTGTTTTATCCACAGATTTCCTGATTGTTTCATATATCTCCCCAAGCACTACATCCATCGGATCTTCCGGCAGTCCTTTTTGGATTGTAATGTCACTGATTTCCTTATATCGTTCATATAAATAATTGGAATAAACGGTCGGAGATATTTTACGCTCTCCTATCACAATCATTAATGAATCCAATTCCTGATTCACTTTATGTATTTTGGATGCTTTCGCATAGGCATCGCCATAATCACGCTGAAGTCTTTCGGTTACTTTTTTCTCCAACTCCTGTTTAAACTCACTATAATTCATTCATTTCCTCCTCTATCTGCTCTTTTCCATTTTTTCATTGATTTCCGGGTGCACCACTGTGACCTGACTACTCGGTGCAATATCCTCATAGTCATTTAAAATCTCAAATATGCGTACTTCACTTACCCAAGATTCATTCTCTGGTGTCAGCTCCCCGATTTTTTCTAAAATCTTTTCTTTCTGTTTCTTATCAATATCCATATCTAAAATTTTTTCAAGATTTTCAATGGATTTATCTCTTCCATTTTCGAAGATGTATTTTTTCACATTGAACTCTTTTGTAATATACCTTGCTATATCATCAAGACTCATTCCTACCTTAGGTGGGTATTCTTTATACCTTGCGAAGGTAGGAAGAATCCAGTCAATAAATACATCCTCAACTTCTTCGTTATAATCATCGATTGAAAAACAGTCTTCAAACATTAAATAAATGCTATCACCTCCCTTCGGGCATAAGAAAAGCACCTGACATAAATCAGATGCTCTAATATGATAATCAAATTATCTAAAACGATATTAATACTCCTATTTAATTTCTATTTTTAAGATTATGAATAACATAAATACTACGTTAGGTAATAAACCAAAAGATAATCCATAATTCAAAATGAATATATACTTTCTTAAGAATCAAATTGATACTAACTTAATTTATCAGTGTTTCAAGTTGATTTACTAACTTTACAATAAACTTTTTACATTCTGTTACTGTAACTAAATCCATCTGCTGTAGTTCACCTGTAACCCTATTTCTGTCTGATTCATGTGCAATCATGTTCCTTCTATTCACAATTAATCCTAAAGTATTTATTATATCATCACTGCACATACTCATTCCATCTTTTATTGATGACCATATTTTTTTAATTCCAATTAATCCAAACGCATACTCAATACTTTTAGGAGATTGGAAAGAATCTTGCTTCAATCTTTCTCGCACTATATTTCTCAACATTCCATGTTTATCATTCTCATCAGCGATTAGCATTACACTCTTTACTTTAGATAATGATATCTCTAATGCAGTTGAATCTAAATTTTCGTCAAAAAAAGAATCAACAATTCTGTCCTCTATTAGCATATGCATATACGTATCTAATGCACTAACAATCAGAACAAATTCAGAACGCAATAAATATGATGCATCCAAATTTTCTGCATTGCTACATAAATATGAATACAGCGGTTCAAGGTTCTCTGCAGCATTAATATTCTCTTCAAATCTGCAAATATAATTACTCTTCATCTGTCAATTCAATAATCCTTTCCGCCATAGCTCCGTATAGCTTTTTAAACCATCCTAAAGTTCTCAATTGCCCACTGGTTGGATTATTTAGTTTTATATCAAATATTGGTGTTGATGTTTCATTTGAAATAGCAATCAATTTATTAAAATTTGATATTTGTGCTATGCAAAACGGATCACTGTAATTTATATCATTAGCATGAAATTTTTTAACCATATTACTATATGAATTTTCGTATTTTTCTTTTGAAAATGTCATTCCTGCTTCTTCCAATTTGGGAAATAAAGTAGAAGCAACATTTTCAGAAATACGCTCAATAAAACTCTTGAATGATTTCTGTGGTGCACCATGTGACAAATTAAAGTCATTTACCGTATAACCTAAAAAAATGGGGGTTTTATTTGGTAATTTATATGTTGCATTAGAAAAAGCTGTTCTAGCACTTTTAGCCCACTTTTCCCATAATGGCAATACCCTAGAAAGTGAATTTACGGCCATAATAGAAAAATAATCTGGAGACATCGGTACCATAAAATAATCAGAACTTATCAATACATCTTCATTTATTGCACTCAAGCTGGGATTCATATCAAAAATAACATAATCTATATTATATTTTTCAGCTGTTGACTCTACTAAATAGTTTAATGCCCCTGGTAAATTCTCCATTGACCCCAAAGCACTAGATAGTTGCATCGCAATACCCAACTGAACTTCATTTTCGGTAAAATCAAGATTCCCTGGTAACAAAAATAAACCATCTGATAATTCATAGCAATCTGCTGGTTCGATTAATTTAGGTTGTGATTTATATGCTGGAACTAAACAATCATATATATTATTTTTGTTTTTATCCTCACAATACTTTGTATATTTTTCAAATCCCATAGAATATAAAGTCAAATTACACTGTGAATCTGTATCGACCAACAATACTTTTTTACCTTTTCTAACTAATCCAAAGCCTAAATTAAAAGATGTTGTTGTTTTTGAGACTCCGCCTTTATGATTGAACACTGCTATTTTTTTCATATATACCTCTTTTTTATAACTGTATTTATACCTCAATTGCAAATGCAATCTTTATAAATCGATTATATCAAACAATAATATAACTTGCTATTACTTTTTTCTCCCCATTATAACATACCTAACATCATTTCCTCTGGAATTATCACAAGTCGAAAGAGTAAGTAATTTGTCCCAATACTCTGGATTAATACTCGTATCATATATACTGTACTGCTTCACCTTATTTATGAAATTATCATAGTCTGCTTCATCCTGTGCCATAACAAATCGCCAATAAGGAAATGTATTCTTATTCACACTAATGACTGCAAATATCTCATACTTATCTTTGTTCTTTGTCGTAAAATAAATGTCTTTATGCTTCTGATAAAAACTTTCATCTCTATACTGTGTCAATGCACCAAACATCCTGCCACCATTAATGTTATGACCATAGATTATCAAATTATCTGATTTTTCTAAATCACAATAAGCTGACAAATATGGAGTTCCATAAAAACTGTAGTTCTTATCAATGTCATGATTCAGATAATAATCAGGATTGTCTTTTGTCTGCATTACAGGATAACTGATTGTCGTATCCGGAATATCAAGATATCCAATCACATCACTATTTCTTTTTTTTAATTCAGTTACAATATCTTTCTCTTGGTTCCGTGACACTTGTTTTTTGATTTCACTAAACTGCTTTTCTGCAACACAATCTTCCCTCAATTGTTTTACAGCCACCCTGCTCATAAGGAGCAGAATGGCTGTTACGATTAAAAGAATAATAACCTTTATGCAATTTCTACACTTCATTATCGTTCTTCTTTCTGTGATTTACTCTAATACAAGGGTAAGAAGTAAACATTCCAAATAGAGCGAGTATTGCGAAGATAATTGCAAGTCTGTTGTGACCTGTCTGTGGTGTATCCGTAACTTCCGGGATACGTTCATCCACTGCACTCACTTTCTGAACCTTTGCAGTATCTTTGACTGTTATTTTTACATCCTTTGCTTTCTTGTAATGCTCCGGTACTTTCACCTCAACGAAAGTATATGTTTCTCCAACCTTTAATACACCATCTAATACAATTGCTTTATCAGTTGTAGTAAACTCATAGACCTTTTTCCCCTTGCTGTTTAATACCTGATACTTTGCACCCGAGAGCAACTTCTTTGTATCGGATGCGATTTTTGAAAACTCAATCTTTGTAGTTTCATCAACCATAGTAGCCCCCTGTACTTTGCCGGAATCAGAAATAGTAAATTCCACGCTGTCAGCAGTCACAAAGCCGTCAGCAGGACGCTTTTCCGTAAATACATAAGTTTTACCTACCACGTACTTTCCTTCTACCATATGAGTGTATTTTGTAGAAGTCCACTGTTCCATAACTTCTCCTGATTCCTTATCAGTTACTTCCAACTTACAGCCCGTCACTTCTTTTTCTCCGGTTACATCTGTTTTTGAAAACTCAACCTTAGTGGTGTCATCATACATGACAACCTTATTGTTGTTACTATCAATAAAGTTTCCATCTTCATCTGAAACAAATACCTCTGTTACAATTTTTCCATTCTTATCAGTCTTTTTATCCAGTCTGAATACAATGTTTGATGCTGTAACAAATCCATCGGCAGGCTTTCTCTCCGTCATGGTGTATCTCATATCGTGGAGCAGACCATAAACAATGATATTTCCCTTTTCATTCATTGCAACGCTTAAATTCTCATATCCAAGTTCTACAGCATTTTCAGTAATTACAACAGAATCCTTATCTCCGGAAATCCATGTTACAATGTCATTGCCTTCCTTGTCTGTTACTGCAAGGTGACATCCCGGAACTTCTACACTGGATGCAACCATCAGCTTATCAATTTCCGTTACAGTCTTCGTATTCTTTTTCACTGCTTCTGCTTTGATAACTTTGGTATCCTGATTGGCATATTCCACATGTACATGAACTAGAGTTTCATCGAGGAAGTAACTATCGGAAACAGATTCCTCAACAAAATAGTAATCACCGGAATTTAATCCTGCGTTGACATTGTTTGCAATATCAAAACTATCTGCATTATCAGTTGTTGTTTCTGTCTGTGTCTCATTTGTTGTTGTAGTTTCCTCTGTCGTAGAGTTTTCTGTATCAGAATTAACGTTCACATATCCTTCTGACATTACTGGGACAGAAAACGGAACCTTGGCAATACCATTTTCATCGGTTGTTACTGTCGCAATCTTTTCTCCGGCTGCTACAATCACATTTCCATCCTTGTCATATATGTTGTCCTTAGTATAGAAACCGAATACTGTTCCCGGTATTACTTCTTCCGTCTTATCATCTTTTTTGATAATAGAAATATCTGTTGTCGGGAAATCATTATATACCTTTAATATTCCATTATCCGTATTGCCACTACAATCAAACACATACTTCTCTATCTGATTATTCCACTTGAATTCTAAATCCCATGTGTTAGTTTCCAGTAATACATGACCATATAAAGTCTTTACTTCCTTTAACTCATACTTTCCAAGTGGAAGATTCAATGTTACGTTACCTGTAGTTTCATCTACGCTATAGGAACAGATACCTTCACAACTCTTTGTAAACTCAGCTCCTTTACCGGTCGTAATAGTTGCAACCTTTTCTCCAGCTTCAAACCAGTTTGTACTCTGATTATCCTGCGTTACAATATCTTCCTTTGCATAAAGTTCAAATACAACATCTTTTAAGAAAATATCTTCATATAAGAATTTTTTAGTTCCCGTAATTGCGGGTACTGTAGTTTCTAAATTACTGAACGCGTTACTTCCAACGTACTGCATGTCTGTAGGAGCGTCCTCTCCAAATCCTGAAAGCGCCGGACCTTTCTTTTCTACCGTAATCTTTCCATAAGTTTCATGATTGTAATATTCACACTCAGCATACTTATATTCATTTCCATCAGCATCTACTGCCGTCTTGTAAGACTTGTTTGTAATCTTAATGTCAACAAACTTATTTTCGTTATAGGTTCCTTCCGGTCCCTGTACCTCACGGATTCGATATGTTCCTGCACCAAGCTGCTCGTATGTGATAATCTCACCACTTTCATCTGTTACAAACTTATCCACCGTAACAATACTATTACCATTGCTGTATGTCTGCTTTACAATTGTTTCACTGCCATCCGCATTTACTTTATAAATCTGATATGTTGTACCTGCTTTTAAGACAGTTTTCTTTGTCTCGGTGTCCTTCTTTACTACTTTTAAGTAAGCAGCAAATTCCGGATTGTTTAAGATATATTTATATGGTTCATTGTTCTTCTTTATATCTACATAGAAATCAGCAACATACTCTGTTTCATCTGCTCCTTTTACCTGATGAACAATGTAGGTACCATATGGTAAATCCTTGCTCTTCGCATAACCGTCTATATCAGTTTTTAAATAATCTCTTTCTGTCGCCTTTGCCTTGTCGTAGCTTCCTGCACTGGCAAGAAATATCTGAAATTCAGCATTTACTTCCGGCTTTGTAATACCGACAGCACCATTTGTCATAATCTTTATGATTTCCACATATCCTTTTACAACATCCTCGCCAAGTTCCATCTTTGATTTTGCACTGTTGTATTCTGCCGGATAGTTTTTTCCGTCCTCATCAACAACATAAACTTTATCATTCTTTAAGTAGCCTGTCGGTGGAGTGATTTCTTTCAAATAATAATCCTTCCCACATCTGACATAATCTGTTTCAAACTGTCCGTTTTTATCTGTAGCGTACTGCTTCATAAGTTTGGTACAAGCCTTGTCTTCATACATCCCATAAACTGCACCTGAAAGTGTCGCATCACCCTGTGCAACCTCTCCGGTTTCATTATCCTTCTTTACTGCAGTAAGTTTCACTTTTTTGTAGTTATTTACTACATTGACCTGCTCTGCTTTCTTGTAGGCTCCTTTTCCTTCTGTTGTATCCGGCCATGCACCATTTTCTTTTGTCCAACTTTTGTCTGACCTGATATTAATTGTCATACCATCGGCAACACTGCCTTCTGCAATAATATTGGCATTGTTTGTATTTACTTCTTTCAAAATATACTTGTTATTGATGTCTGAAAGCTGGTTTTCCAAATCAGTTTCAGCCAGTTCTTCTGCTCCCTTTTTCGTAAGATCACTGGCATACTGAAATCCATCCGCTTTCAAATCTTCTTTTGCTTTCTTTTTTTCATCAGAGGACATTTTTGCCAAATCATCATCACTATAATAATAGTAATCCTGCGACTGTAACTGATAATCAAACTTAAAGGTAATCTGTCCGTTGCTGTCTGTCAGAACATCTGCTACAAATTTTGTGTCATCATCGTCCACATCTCCGCCTTCTGCATCACCCCAGCCATTGTATTTATAAGAATACAATTCTTTAACATTCTGTGCCTCAAGATTAAACTCAACCTTAGATAACGGCTTTCCATCCTCATCTGTCTTGTGAAGCGTAATACGCTGTCTGTATCTGACTTTCTTATCAATACTGTCCGGATAAGCTTTCACTGTTCCTGTCTTGATCTGCATCAGCTTCTGCACATATTCATCCTCTGTTTTTCCTTTGTATTTCCACTGAATGACTTCACAGGTGACCGTTGTTTCACTTACAAAAATATCATTGTACAAATTATCATTTGCATAATATCCGGTATTATTTTTTACCTGACTGATGATATCTTTCAACCCACTTTCACTGGTAATTCCTTCCTCAACGCCCCAGATTAAGCACTGTGCATATACCCATGCCATATTCGCTTCCTTTTTAGTTTCTCCATACCAATAACCAATCTGTGCCTTTAATGCAGTTGCTTTATCCTTGCTATCACTGGAAATAGTCTGTTCACTGGACTCATATACATATCCGGTATGACATGATTTTCCTAGGTCTCTACAAAAAACCGGTTTCCCATTAACTTTAGTCTTATACCAAGTTCCACTCTCACTCTTGCTTCCAATTTTGACAGTTCCAAGATTTCCCAGATTAGAAAGTGACGCACTTCCCTCTGCTGCTATAACAGGCACTGCAATATGTGGAATCATTGTTACAAACATTAGTAACGCCAACATCCCTGCAATAATTCTTTTTATTTTATTCTTCATTTTAACAATCCTCCATTTCTCCAATAAAAAAAGGACTATCACCTCACTAGCAATAATCCTTAATATTTTATTATTCAGTTCTTAAATTTTACTGATCCGTAGTTTTCATTAAGTTCCAAAAGTTCTTCCGATGTATATTGTTGGAAAATAGAAACCCAATACCAATGTGTACCATCACAGTATGCAGCAATTGCTCCTGTTTTCCATTTTTCATTCTTCAAAGCATTATAATGACCACTACTGTTTTTCCAACCTTTCATTACCTTTTGAGGTGTGTTATAGCTGCTTGCAATGTTCTCTCCACCTAATTTTACGCCATCATATCCATTCCCAAGAAAACTGCACACCGTTGATACATTATGACTGAAATCCTTTGAAAGTTCCTTTGCTCTGACCTCGCATATCTGATACAGATTTTCATCCCATTGAATTTCAGAAACACCTGCTTTTTTTCTCAATTCATTTTGCAATACAAAGGCATCCTCAGCTGCAAACCTGTCTATTTTATTTGGTTCTATCGTATTATGAAACTTATCCGTTTTGACTACATAGTAATCTTTCTTTGGTTTCACTGTAAACATTTTTGACCACATGGAATAAGTTTTTCCTTTATAACTTCTGATTCTTAATTTATACTTCACTCCCTTATCCACATTTGTCAAAAGATATTTCGTTTTTTTAACCTTTTTCTTTGTGAGACTTACCCACTTTTTTCTGACTGGCGAATATCTGTAAACTTCTACCTCATACCTTTTTGCCTTTTTGATTTTCTTCCATGAAATCATCAGGCCCTTTTTGTATTTGATTTTTGAAAGTTTATCTGCCGAAACCCAGCCTTTGTAGGTTCCGGTTGCCTCTTTTTTCGTAATCTTTTTTATCGTTGCACCATATGAAATATTCGCATTTACCAAAAAAACGACTATGGTTAATAGTAAAATTACCCACTGTTTCACTTTAAATTTGATTATCATCACACCTACCCTCTCTGTAAGAGGGATAGGCTATCGTGTCTTACCATATCCGCTCTTACAGCGAATCTATTCTGTAATCCACGAGATGATACATCTTGGTTCATCTCGTATTCTGTTCATATAACTCCTTCCATTATACTATAAACTTACTAAATATGTTCTCCCATTTTAATAATGGAACAAACAATCTTCATTACTGCCGCAAAGATGAGAAGCATTAACTGAAATACTCCAACTGTAACCCTGAATAACATATATATTTCCGATACCAATATCTTCCCGACTATTCTTAAAACACTTCCCATCCTGCACCTCCTATGACCATTTACTTGCTAATTCGATCAAACGCTCGTCCACATCCGGCTTATTATTCTCATTCTGACCCATGTTCGTATTTTCTGCCGAAACCATACTCATACTCATATTTTTTCCCATAACGCTGATAATCGTTGTTAATACTTCCTTATTGACATATTTTGTCAAATCATTCCGCAAAGATACAACAGCTGCATCCATTTCACTTTTGGTAATCAGCATATCACTGTCAGGTAGCTTTAGATTCCCATTTCGTATCATCGGGTTCTTTTCCAACGCATCTATGTAAAAAAGTAAAGCCTCAAAAATAAACTGGTTTTTTGATTTATATATTTCTTTATTCAAATCCATCAGTGCATTATGAACTTTCATATGTTCAGGATTGTTTGCACTAAGCCTTAAATGATGATAAATGCCATTGTCTTTTTTCTCCATGCCACTACCTCTTTCTACTATCTTTCATCAAAGCTACCTTTGCCAAAAATTCATATCCCTTAGCATTGGCTCTGACATCTTCAATATAACTGATATTGCTTCCTGTATTACCACTAAACAATTTCATTACTGTTGCCCCACCACCAACAAATGTTATTGGTGTTAATTCCAGATTGTATTTGTGTTCGCGAATCACCTGAAACACAGTCTCTGCAAATTTTTTCAATCCTTTAACCACAATTTCCGTATATTCTGGTGGAAGTTCGCTCTCACCGGTTCTCATAATATACTGAATATCCGATTCCACTATTTCGCCATTTAGCTTCCTGACACATTCCTCATTAATAGAACGCATACAGGTAATCAGTCCCATCTCCTGTGTAAAACAATCACCTTCATCCGGAATCATATCTTCAATCGGCATCAGATCCAATGTCCATGAGCCAATATCTACAATCAACTGTCGCCTGCGATATGCCATTAACTTATCAGCTACTGCTGCATAACACTGTGGATACACTGATACTTTACAAATAACAATTGAGTAATATTCTCCTTCAAATGCAAAAGATATTTCCTTGTCCTTTGACAGATAAGAAATAAAATCTTTCTTTTCTGCTCCGAATCTTGATATTGGAAGTCCTACTGCAAGATAGATTTTTGCTTTTTTCTTATTTCTTAACTTTAATTCTTTTGCAATCGCTGCTAATGTCAAAAGATAATATGTTTCGTCCATAACCTTTGTCGGTCTGACTTCCATTCTCTTTCCACCGACTCTGTAATACTTGCCTTTGTATAAGAGCAGGTTATCTTTTAGTGCGGGTTCCGTAGTTATTTCTTTAATGCCTGATACAAATACTGTTGACGGAGTTTTTACCAGACTCCATCCATGATCGATTGCAATGATTTCTAATTCTTCCATAATATCTCTCCTTCATAATCAAATATGTATTTTAGTTACATTCCTAATAGTTCCCTCATGCACGGAAAGCAATAACCTTTTCCTTTTCCATAAGGGCAACCATAACATTTACTTTTTTTCTTTTCTTCAAGAGCAGCTTTTTCTGTTTCTGTCATTCTTCCGGAGCACTTCTTATTATTGATGCATTGATTATTATGTCCATAGAAGAACTTACAACGCATACAACTTCTTAATTCTCGCTCCAGCTTTTCTTTTGGATCTGCCATTTTCTTATTTGATTTCTTTTTGGCTGATCCTTTGGTGTTAATTCCCACTGATGTCTCTCCTTTCTCTCTGTATTCATAGTTAGTTACTATTGGTGGGTTTTAACTATGTATGTGTACTTGATTTCCTTTGAAATCTCCTCATCGCCCAGTACACCGGGAATTACAGACAAGCCGCTCTTGGCGTTCACGACGCTTTGCTTTTTTGCTCTGCTATCTCCTCTCATGCCATTTCGAGGATAGGGAATTTCGCTCTTCCCCTGTGGATTATTATCCTTCCGAATACATTCAATCTATCCTGTACGCTTCATCTTCACTTCTCAGTCCTTCGACTCTCTCCGCAATACTTTGGCTTGATTTACAGCCCGGATAGGTGCATCAGAATTTTACTCCTTACATCGATACTTCCATGTAAGATATGAATCACAATTCATAAATCTGTAATTGCTATTTAGTTTTCATTGTGCTGTGCCGGAAGTCTTTCGCTCCCTGCATGGCTATCATACAGTATTCAGTTTATTGCTTAAACACGCTTAAAGTATGCTTTGGCTATTTCTGCTATCCTTTTTAGTGCTAGTTACACTTAACTGTATTTTTATTGTTTAAAGGAAAGGTATCTGTTATAATTTATTTGTTGTGATAAACCAAACGGATACCTATCCTTTGGTACTTTAGCCCTGACTTTCTGTTGGGGCTTTTTGATTTTGAAAATCCAGAAGATTTGCAACACTTTTCTGTTTGTTCGGATACAAATGTCCATATGTGTTCAATGTGATTTTAATATCCTTATGTCCAAGTCTTTCTTTTATCACTAGTGGCTCCACTCCACTATTTATAAGATATGAGGTGTGACTGTGGCGAAGATCATGGACTCTGATATTTTTTACACCTGCCTTTTCAATGTGCCTCTTCATCTTATGCTGCACCGCTTCCTGAACAATCGGAAATAATCTCTCATCGTTTGGGAACTCATAATACTGATCAAAATATTCTTTTATTTCTTCTTTTAAGAAATTAGGAATATCAATCACTCTGATTGACTGTTTTGTCTTTGGTTCCGTAATGACATCTTCCCTATTTGTCCTATAGTAAGTCTTTGAAATACTAATCTGATTATTTTCATAATCAATATCTGCTTTGGTCAGTGCAAGTAATTCTCCAATTCTGCACCCTGTCCAAAATAATATTTCAAAAATGATATAGTACCTGGTTCCCGGTTCAATCGTATCAATAAATTTCCTGTATTCTTCAATTGTCCAAAATGTTAAACTTCTATTCCCTGAGTTTCCCATTTTCTTCACTTTCTTACATGGATTATCTCTCAAATCATAAATCTTTGATGCATGGGTAAATAATGCAGTCAGCTGATTTTGTATCATTCTGAGGTATGAATCAGAAAAATTTTTTGTTTGAATTTCATTCTGCCACTGTATAATCTGTGACGGGGTAATCTCACTCATCATACAGTGACCGAAGTATGGTATGATATGTTGCTCTATCATGTACCGTTTATTCTTGATACTCCGTTGCTTTAATTCATTCTGCTTATCCACAAAATAAACTTCTACAAATTCGCTCAACTTCATATCCATACTTCTGCAACTGTTCAATTTTTTCTGACGTTCATACTCCAGAGCTTCACGCTTTGTAGAAAAGCCTCTTTTCCTGCGCTTCTTTTTCTCACCCTTTGCATTTGTTTCAAACCATTGGGCAGACCACATTTTTGTGTCTTTTTCTCTGTACGCCATACTTTCCTCCTTCTATTATTTATCTATATCCATACATTTTGGTTTCCCAATATGCTCTTGGAATACGACCTGCAAATGTAATGTATCCCTGTTCGGATAATTCTTTATTTAATTGTTTTACAATTTTATAAGCCAATGATTTTGAACAAGAAACTTCCTTAGCTATATCATCGACACTCATCATATATTTAGATTTGACCATATGTTCAACCTCCTTTCGTGCTTCAAATCGGATTACGCTTTCTTTTTTTGTCACATTTACGTTTTCCGTAAACTTATAATATCATCATTTTTATTCATTGTCAATATTTCGTTCATTACAGCTTTACTTTTTTCGTAAACACACTCTTTAAAGATTTTTCTTTTATATTTGTAATGAATATGTTATGATAAAATATATTTATGATTTTCGTAATTTCAAAATATATGAAAAAGGAGCATACTTATGGGTGATGGAAAAAGATTAAAAGAAATAATTGAGAATAAAGGCACAAGTGTTAGAAAAGTTGCAAAAGAAGCAGGAATTAGTCCTACGACGTTATACACTGCTATTCAAAAAGATTCCAATATACGTTTTGACTTTGGATTGCAATTGGCTAACGTATTAAATGTCAATGTGAACGAAATCTGTTCAACAAGTCCTTTATCCAACCAAATGTTACCAATTGATGAAATACTTAATAGTTCTTCATCAATAAATGAAACAATAAAAGATAACCGTCTCAAACTTTATATAAAAGATTCACTCTATCCTCTTATATCAGAATTTGGAATAGACAATATGGCTGATTTTGACAAATTGCTTCGTTCTTATTGTTCATTAGATGACGAATCAAGACAAGAAATTGTTGATACCATACAATTAAAGTTGAAATATCACAAAGATTCAGAAAGGGCAGAAAAAATAGGACAGATAAAAGAATGGTAATATTATAGAATTTAAACCACAAAAAATAGCTCCGGCAAGCAGAAAGACTTGCTGGAGTTTCTTTTATGGCACCGTTAGCACCGATCATTCTTTAGGGATAATAAATCAAACAACTTTGAAACTTATTTTAATGCTTTTAATATCTCAATACACATATTCTTAGAATCTTTATCTAGGACATTTACATAATTTTTTGCCATTTTAAGCAAAAATTTATTCATATCATCATTTCTAGTTTTGTCCTTTAGAATATTTACCATTTCATGCCAAAACGGTAGCTGATATACCATATCAGATATATTCCTCACAATAGTTGGTATATCAGAATATCCCTCTGTGATATCATCTCTCTTATAAAATTCTAATTCATCCTCAAATTGTTTAGGACTTTTCAACATATCCCAAAAGGAATCCGGAGCAATAATTCTATTTGCAAATAATTCCCGAACAAGTGTCCCGTTTTTTTCTCCCGCATTAGAAAAATCATCCTTTAAAAGAGCCTCATTGATTATTATAAATACTCTAAATTTCCCATTACTTTCCATGCTCGCCATATTCACTACAGCATTAAGATCAAGAAGCAATTCATTTGCCAACTGTTCAAGTTTTTGGGATTTAATTAATCCTGTATGCGCTATTTCATTTCTTTTAATAGGAACATCAAATGCAAAATATGGATAGTATCTCATATAGCTAATTTCATTTTTTCCACTAAGTGCTTTCTCTGCCTTTTCTACTAATGATCCTGAATTCTCTTTATCCTCATATCGGATTGAGCATATATCATAAAAAAGACCTTCAAGTTGAAGTAAACCTAGTGCGACAAAAGACTGATAATGCTTTTCTTCATATAAGCGCGCAAGATCCGTAAATATTTCGCATCGCATGTGTAAGTGATAATTTACTTCAATAACTCTCTTCATATTTTCCAATACATTATTCTGATTAATCAACTTCTTAATTTCAGCAAAGTATTGTTCCTTATTATTCTTACGCATTTCTATGTATTTCTTTTCTATTGCTGGTCCATCGGTCCAATTAATATTAGGTAACTGTGATATCTTCACAACTGTAGAATAGTCAAAATCTACATCATAATATTCTGATACCTGAGCAAACAAATAACGTCGATTGATGTACATCATCCCCCAGCCATCACTGTTAATTTCTCTTTGTAAAGTGTCATAGTCAACTTCAATCAAATACTCTGCAATGTCATCGATAAAAAAAGTAATAATATCCTTCTGTGCTTTCTCGTTTAACTCAACAAAATATTTCAATTTTCTACGCCTATATTCGGCTTCATTTGTTTTAACTTTCTCCAGCATTGCATACTCAGCTTTGTATTCCGCTAGTCTATCTTCAATGGTATTCATGTCATCAAGCACTTGACATATTAAATGTATAAAATTTCTTAGTATCAGTTCTTTTCTATCTTCGGACAATTGATCATCATTAATTCCCAATTGTTTAAAAAGATAACTAACGATTGATAACTCCACATTGTCTTTCTTTTTAGATAATGGTATAATTTCCTCTATCAATTTTTCTTCAATATTATTAGACATTTCTACCGGTGTTAATTCTTCTTTTTGCATCTTTTCCCTCACTTTAAAAATCAAATATGTTTTATATCGCAACTCATTATTTCTTAACTTTATTATTAATTAACCAACTTAGATCTCACAATTAATATCCATCTTAAAGGTTGTATTTCATCCAACACATAACCGTTCAATACTCTAATTTTTCCTTATTTAATAGATCAAATCTTATTATATTATGAAAAAGAAAAATTTTAAACATATAAAAAACGTAATTCGACCACCCCAATATTACTCCGTGGCTACATTTTTGGCACCGTTTTGGCACCGCTCACCTGCCTTTGTGCAATTTGACGAAAAAAAAGGCACCCCCGAAATTCTCGGGAATGCCCATAAATACTAGGTTTTATTGATTATTCAATAATTGTAGCAACCTTACCAGAACCTACTGTTCTACCACCTTCACGGATAGCGAATCCAAGACCCTGTTCCATAGCGATTGGGTGGATAAGTTCTACAGTGATTTCTACGTTATCACCAGGCATACACATTTCTGTTCCTGCTGGTAAGTTACAAACACCAGTTACGTCAGTTGTTCTGAAGTAGAACTGTGGTCTGTAGTTGTTGAAGAAAGGAGTATGACGTCCACCTTCATCCTTTGTTAATACGTAAACCTGAGCTGTAAACTTCTTATGGCAAGTTACGCTACCTGGCTTAGCAAGTACCTGTCCTCTTTCGATCTGGTCTCTGTTGATACCACGAAGAAGAGCACCAATGTTATCACCAGCCTGAGCTTCGTCAAGAAGCTTTCTGAACATTTCGATACCAGTTACAACTGTCTTCTGTGTTTCTTCCTTAACACCGATGATTTCTACTTCATCATTGATGTGAAGTGTTCCTCTTTCTACTCTACCTGTAGCAACAGTACCACGACCTGTGATTGTGAATACGTCTTC
>CACXEU010000061.1 GCA_902766735.1 uncultured Lachnospiraceae bacterium | reverse complement strand
GGCGTTCCACAAGATAATAAGGAACGATGATTTTTGTGGCAAGAAGTGCTGGATTCTCAATATGATTGATCATTTGAGATGCTGCTTTAATTACGTTCGTTCCTTTGCCGCAACCAGCGAAGGTGAACTTTCCACCCAGATGGGAAGTTCCTCTACTGCTTCTTATTACGCAATGACAATGAAGTTCGGTGCTAAAAACGCCGGAGCTTTCAAAACGCAATATGCTGTAAGAAGCTATGCAAAACTCTCAAACGGAACTTACGTGTACAGCGACATTTCCACATTAAATGTTTATGATGTTGCTTCTTACCTTTATGAAAACAAGAAGATGAATACGGAATCAGCTCACGAGTATTTATACAATAATATTTTAACAGTGGTGAATCCTTCTTATCAAAAAGTGGATTATCCAACCTGGAGCGTTTTAGTTCCAACAAATTTCTAACACAAAAACAAAAAAGACTGCGACTGTAGGGAACATTTCCATCCTCTACAATCGCAGTTTTTTATTCTTTATTTTGTATCATTTCATCAAAAATCCGATTAAAGATAAACGAATTAATTAATGCCGTTCCGGAAAACCATCCAATGAACATTCCTGCCAAAACCACACTGTACATCGTCGGAAAAATCATCAGCATCAAAACCGGAGACAAGGTCGTCAACAAAATCACTACCGTCCATGGCAATTGTGCCAACATCAGAATTGTGGCATTTTTAATGGTATTTTTGGTTGTATTCTCAAATCCACTTTGTAATACCAACGCATAAATGCAAATGGCCACCGCCAGTAAAAAGGAAACAAGAAAGAATCCCATTGCCATACTAAAAGATGTGGAATTCCCCATATTTTCTTTTACAATTCTTAAATCAGCATAAATCAACACAAACAGTATGAAAAAAATCATCCAAATAATCGTTGATTTTTTCATATTTTCTTTCAGTGCTTTGAAATAATTCCTGACTAAATATCCTTCTTCCTTCTTCACTAACTTTCTCATTACCGTATACATTGCAGAAACTGCAGCACCTATAGTAATAATAGGAATGCATGAAATAATAAAAAGAATATTAATTACAACTACATCTCCAACAACCCCTGCTACACTCCAAAATTTACTGTCGTATCGAAACATTCCTGCCTCCCTAATCCGCCTTTTTTATTTGTTTTACAGAATCCCTTTCTAATAAAGCAGCCTTTAAAAACAGCTTTTGGTTTTTCTTCTTTCCTTCAATTTCATCGACCAATAAATTGATGGAAGTCCGAACCATTTCTTCTCCCGGCTGCTCCATTGTGGTTAAGGCCGGATAAAAATATTTTCCGATATTCAATCCATCAAATCCCATGACAGAATAATCCTCCGGTATTTTCTTTCCGGCATCATAAATTGCTTTGTATGCACCAAATGCAGTGATATCCGAAACCGCATACAGGGCTGTAAACTCTATTCCGGATTCAATCAATTCTTTTGCCACTGCATAGCCATTCTCAATAGAATATTCCTGAATGTTTTCTTTCATAAATCGAACTAACTGCGGATCAAAATTAATCCCATTTTCCTTCAATGCCCGTTCATAGCCTTCCAAACGAAGACGTCCTACTGCATAATCTGCTTCACGTCCGGTAATAATCGCAATTCTTTTATGTCCCATCTTGCAAAGATAATCTACTGCCCGGAAACTTTCCATTTCATCATCAATTGATACTGAAGAACATTGTCTCTCCGGTGCATTCTTATTAATTGCTACCGTACAGAGTACGTATGGAATTCCAATATATTTCAAGCGTTCATCAGCTCGATCAATCAATCCTCCTAGGAAAATAATCCCCTTCAGCCTCTTTTCCTTTGCCAGTTTCAATGCTTCATAAACTTCATCCTCATCCTCTGCAACAGCATGAATCATAAAAGAGTATTTGATTTTCCCCAATTCCTCTTGGAAGATTTTCAACGTTCCCTGAAAGAACTGATTATCAATTCCTTTAATCAGCAACGCAATCGTATTCGACTCCGATCTTTTCAAATTTCTTGCGCTATAGTTAGGCACGTAACCGCACTCTTTAATAACACGTAAAATCCGTTCCTTTGTTCTTGCATTAATCCCGGGATCATCATTAATCGCTCTGGATACTGTTCCAATTCCTACATTACAGATTTTGGCAATATCCTTAATCGTAATATTTCCCATTTTTTCTCCCTCGTATTTATTAAATCGTTTCCAACTTTCTTCATTCTATCACAGAACACTTTAAAAACATACTTTTTTCTATGCAAAGGTTCAACACAAATCAATTTCGTCCATAACGTGTCATATAAGTCCCGATTCTTCTCGCCAATTCTGGTGTCAATTGCCCTTCTCTCAGTCTCCACTTCCAATTTCCACCTAATGTGGATGGCGTATTAATCCGAGCTTCATCTCCTAATCCTAAATAGTCTTGGATTGGTATCACACAAAGCTTTGCAGAGGAAGCAATGGCTAGTCGAAGCATTTCCTCAACAACCTCCTGATAGGTCTTAAAATGTTTTCCGACATAATCCTGAATTTGTTTTACTTCCTTATTTTGGATTGTTTTACTCCAGCTCATCAATGTTTCATTGTCATGGGTTCCTGTGTAAACAACACAGTTCGTATCATAGTTGTATGGAAGATATTCTTTTGCCCCATCCGATTCTCTGAAATCAAAGGCAAACTCCAACACTTTCATATTTGGAAAACCGGTATCTCGAACCAATTTTCGTACGGAATCTGTGATATATCCCAAATCCTCTGCAATAATATTGACCGGTCCTAAGCAGTATCGAATTGCTAAAAACAAATCATTGCCCGGTCCATTTTCCCACTGTCCATTGCAAGCATTCTTATCTCCAGCCGGAATCGCATAATACTGGTCAAATCCTCTAAAGTGATCAATTCTAGTAACATCATATAATGTCGCACATTTTTCAATCCTTTTAATCCACCAATCAAAGTTACTGTCCCGGTGGTAATCCCATCGATACAGTGGATTTCCCCAAAGTTGTCCGTTTTTTGAAAATCCATCCGGTGGACAGCCGGCCACTGCCTGCATCTGTAGGTCATCATCTAACTGAAAAAGTTCCGGTCTTGCCCAAAGGTCTGCACTATCATAAGCCACATAAATTGGGATGTCACCGATAATCTGAATCCCTTTTTCATTAGCGTATTTTTTCAGCGAAAACCATTGTCGATAAAACTCATACTGCAGATATTCATAAAATTCAATGTCATAATACAGATTCTTCTGATAGTAATCCATGGCATATCCATATCTTTTCCGTATATCCTCCGGCCACTCAATAAACGGTACTCCATGAAACCAATCTTTCAATGCCATAAACAGGGCATAATCTCTCAACCAGTATGCATTTTCTTTTTCAAATTCAAAAAACTCGTGCTTCTTATAAATTTTGCTACGCACATATGCTTTTCTCAACAATCGAAATCGCCCTTCATAAAGTTTTGCATAATCAACCTTTGTTTCGTCATCACCAAAATCAACACTATCACATTCTTCCTCGGTTAATAATCCCTGTTCAATCAATGACTCCAAGCTAATAAAATAAGGATTTCCTGCAAAGGTTGAAAATGATTGATACGGTGAATCCCCAAAGCTTGTTGGTCCTAACGGGAGAATTTGCCAGTATTTTTGTTTGCTTTCTGCCAAAAAATCCACAAATTCATATGCTTCCTTTGACAAACATCCGATCCCATATTTGCTTGGCAAACTGAATATTGGTAATAAAATTCCTCCAGCCCGCATAGAAGCCCTCCTATCCTTTCACAGCGCCTGCTGCTACTCCTTTAATAATATACTTCTGACATACTAGGTAGAAAATAATTACCGGTATAATACTAAGAATGATCAATGCCATAATTGCCCCCAAGTCTACAGCACCATAACTGCCCTGAAGGTATTGAATATGAATTGGAATCGTACGATACTCGTTCATATCTAACGTCAGATATGGAAGCAAATAGTCGTTCCAAATCCACATAATTTCCAATATTCCCACTGAAATCAGTGTTGGTTTCAGCATTGGCAAAATCACAATAAAGAAGGTCCGAATCGGTCCACATCCATCAATTGCTGCCGCTTCTTCAATTTCTAACGGAAGTCCTTTAATAAATCCCGTAAACATAAACACTGCCATTCCCGCTCCAAAGCCAAGATATACAATCGGTATGGTCCATGGCGTATTGAGTCCTAGATTGTCCGCCGTTTTGGACAGTGTAAACATAACCATCTGAAAAGGAACAACCATTGAAAACACAAATAGATAATAAGCAATTCTTGCAACCAGACTATCCACTCGCGCAATGTACCATGCTGCCATAGAGGTGCAAAGCAAAATCAAAAATGTCGATAAAATTGTAATCATAAAGCTGAATATAATTGCCTTATAAAAAGGATAGTTTCCAAATGTAAAGCCCTTAATATAATTTGCAAATTTTACAAATTGTTCTCCCTTTGGCCACTGGAACGTCTGGGTTTTTACTGCTGAATTTTTCTTAAAGGAATTCATCAAAACAATAAAGATTGGAGAAATGTATATTAAACTAATTGCCGCAAAAATAGCAGTTAAAATTTTTTGACTAAATTTTGCGTTTTCTTTTTCACGCTGTTTCATTATTGTTGCACCTCCTTTGATCTGGTTGCCTTAAGCTGAATCATTGAAATTCCTGCCACCAGAATAAAGAAAATTACTGCTTTTGCCTGTGCAGTTCCTTTTGCTGTTGTATTATTTCCATAAAAGGTGTTGTAAATATTCAGCGCCAGCATTTCCGTAGTCTTTACAATTTTTCCGGATCCATCTGTGGCGATACTAAACGGTTTTCCCCCACCATTCAATGCCAGGTTTTGATCAAACAGCTTAAATCCATTTGTTAATGTCAAAAATAGGCAAATGGTAATCGATGGCATTATATTGGGAATTGTCACATGAAATAGCGTCTGAAGAGAAGAGGCTCCGTCAATTTTTGCCGCTTCATTTAACTCTTCCGAAACTCCTTGTATTCCGGCAATATAAATAATCATCATATATCCAACCTGTTGCCAACACATTAGAATAATCAACCCCCAGAAACCATATCTTGTTTCCTGCAAAATAGATGTTCCATATTTGCTCAATACTCCATCAAAAATCATACTCCAAATATATCCCAAAACAATACCTCCAATGAGGTTCGGCATAAAAAAGGCGGTTCTAAAAAGATTTGCTCCCCGCATTCCGGATGTTAATGCGACTGCAACTGTAAAAGCTAACACATTAATAATTAACAACGAAACAATTGCATACACCGTCGTGTACCAAAATGCATGAATAAATGTGGGATCTTGAACCGCTTTTACATAATTGTCAAATCCAATAAACTCTGCATTGCTGGTTGTTACAAATTTGCAAAATGACAAATAAATTCCTTGTAAGAACGGCCACAAAAATCCAATAACAAATGCTCCAAAAGTGGGTGCTAAAAATAAAAGAAAGCACCTTTGAATCGGCCTTCTTAGGAGTTTTGAATTGACAGCGGTTCCACTGTAATTTCTTTTTTTACTCATATTGAATCCTCCTAGGTAAAACAGGGGTGTAACTTTTTGAAACACCCCTGAAATCTGTTCTTTCTATACTAGTCTGCATTTGCTGCCTGATATTGTGTTGCCCATCCATCAACAAAAGCAGCTTTAACTACATCGAAGCTTCCACCATTATCGTACTCATTCATAGCAGATACCAACGTTGCTCTCCATTCATCTACATTTGGTGTATAGTTAAATGCCCAATCAACGTTATATTTTCCTGCTTCAATTAGATTCTTTGCGTCTTTCAGGAATATATTGCCGCTTTCTGCAGCTCCCTTATAAGGAATTTCTCCAAACTGTTCTGCCATCATCTTGGTTCCTTCTTCAGAGCTTACAAGCCATTTCATAAAGTCTAGTGTTGCCTGAATATCTTCTTCGGAAGCCTGACTATTAACTGCCCAACAGTTTTCTGTACCGGAACAAAGTCCTGCATTTTCTTCTCCGTCAGCTCCGCAATAAATTGGAATCATTGCTAATTCTTCATCTTTATATTTTGCACTTAAATTTGCGTATTCCCAAGTTCCATTCTGATAAAATACTGCTTTTCCATCCAAAAACTCTGCTTCTGCATCATAACCACCAGTTGCTAAAGTCTTAGGATCCTGTGCTGCATCTGTAATATATAAATCCCAAACATTCTTAAATAAATTGAGATATGTTCCTTTAATTTCAGCAGGTGCTTCCTTCCAACCATCTGCCTTTTCTTCATAATACAAAGGAAGGTTTGCTAAATGTCCTGTAAATCTCCAAGAAGATGTGTCATCCATACCTGATGATGTAAATGCATCAAACTTTAATTCCTTCGATCTCTTATGAATGTCATCTGCAATTTTCTTTAAAGAATCAAAATCTTTAATGTCCGTTACTTCATAGCCTGCCTTTTTAAGCAATGTCTTATTTACAATAATTCCATAGCTTTCGTAGCAATAACCAATGGAACAAGCCTTTCCATCTGCATCATATAAAGTAAAGTCATCTGTTGTTAAATCCTTGTAAACCTCTGTTCCTTTCAAATCAACACAATATTCAGACCATGTTTTTACAGATGCTTGATTTCCAACAACAAATAAAGTTGGGGCACCAGACTTGTCCATTTCAGATGTTAACGTCTGATCATATGTTCCGGCTGCTGCAGTAACAACTTTTACATCTACCCCTTTCTCTTTTTTATAAACCTTTGCAATATCCTGTAATGCCTGATCGGCTTCCGGTTTAAAATTAAGCCAATACACTGAACCCTTACCGGATGTTTTTTTTGATGAACTGCACCCTGCCAACAATGATGCTCCCAATGCCAAACACATTCCTACCACAATCAATTTCTTACGCATATCCATTTCCTCCTCTATTTTTTAATATGCTCTCGTTCTGTTTCCTTTTAGGAAACGTTTCCTATATTTTTATGGTAACACCGCCGCATCAATTTTGCAACACTTTTTTTCTTTTTTGTAATTCTGCACTTAATTGTGCAACAATTACAAAAAAGAAAAAAAGTGTTGCAAAAGAGGCGAACTGTGCACCATCCTATTTCCTGAGAATGTTTCGAGAAACCATTGGTTCCACTTTTATTGAATATCTTAACGATTACAGACTAACGATAAGCGCAAGGCTTCTAAAAG
>CACXEU010000060.1 GCA_902766735.1 uncultured Lachnospiraceae bacterium | reverse complement strand
TTGACATAAAAAACCTCCTTAAGTAGATTTGGCTATTTACCTTGTCTACTTAAGGAGGATCATATCATTAATTCGGACATCTCTTTTATCACTTTTTTCCGTAAATTGCATTTTTATTCACTAAGCATTTTTTCAATGGTCGCAATCTTAATACAAACCACTAAAATTTCACTGGCTTTCTCTAAGTCAGATGGAGTCGGGAAAGAAGGAGCAATACGGATATTAGAATCCTTAGGGTCCTTTCCATATGGGAAAGTAGCTCCTGCACCGGTAAGAACCATTCCTGCATCCTTACACATCTGAACAACCTTCTTTGCACAACCGTCCATTACATTTAAGGAAATAAAATATCCTCCGGTTGGACGAGTCCATGTTGCAATTTCTGCATCTGCCAGTTCTGCATCAAATTTATCAAGAACAACCTGGAACTTCGGTCTTAACAAAGCAGCATGCTTCATCATATGTTCTTTTACACCATCAAGGTTCTTGAAATAGCGATAATGTCTCAGTTGGTTTAACTTGTCATGACCGATAGTCTGAACCGTCATCTGAGCCTTAACATATTTCAGATTTTCTTCGGATGTAGCCATAGCTGCCACACCAACACCTGGGAAAGTCACCTTGGATGTAGATGCAAACTCGTAAACCATATTTGGATTTCCTGCTTTTTCACATTCTTCAAGGATGTTTAAGATTTCTGCCTGATTATCTTCAAATAAATGATGAACCACATAAGCATTATCCCAGTAAATTCTAAAGTCTTCTGCAGCCGGCTTTAAAGCAGCAAGTCTTTTAACAACTTCATCAGAATATACCGCTCCGGATGGATTGGAATACTTTGGAATACACCACATTCCTTTGATGGATGCATCTTCAGATACTAACTTTTCAACCATATCCATATCTGGACCATCCTGATAAAGTGGAATGTTAATCATTTCAATTCCAAAATGCTCTGTAACTGCGAAATGTCTGTCATATCCCGGAACAGGACATAACCACTTTACTTTATCCAGTTTACACCATGGTGTGGAACCATTCACACCTTCAGCGTAAGATCTACAAACAGTATCATACATAATATTCAAACTGGAATTACCGTAAATAATGACATTCTCAGGCTTAACATCCATAATATCAGCCATCATTCTTTTCGCTTCCGGCAAACCATCTAATAATCCATAATTTCTACAATCAAATCCATTTTCGGATTTTAAATCAGATGTTCCATGAAATACATCTAACAGTCCCATGGAAAGATCTAACTGATCTGCTCCCGGCTTTCCTCTGGACATATCAAGATTCACATTCATTTTACAAATTTCATTGTACTCTTCTTTCAAAGCAGCTAAAGTGCTCTGAAGTTCTTCCTTGCTCAGTTCCTTATAAGACATTGCAAATATCCTCCTCTTTTTACAACCTACTTTTTCAACACCTGAATATTTTTTATCACATAATCAATCATCGAAATGACTGTTAATGCTAGCGAAGCATAAATTAAAATGATTCCAATGACATCAAAAAGACACAGTGGAATATGGACGATTAAAACAATAATCATGATCATCTGGATTGTTGTTTTCACTTTTCCCCACATACTTGCAGCCAAAACCACATTTTGATCCGCTGCCAAGGTACGGAAACCACTGATAAACAATTCTCTTGAAATAATGACGATAACTATCCATTTTGGAATCATGGTTCCTGCCATACAAATCAAGGCAGAACAAACCAACAGCTTATCGGCCAACGGGTCCATAAACTTTCCAAAATTGGTTACCAATCCTCTTTTACGGGCAATCTTTCCATCCAGCAAATCAGTAATACTGGCAACAATAAAGATTGCTACTGCAATATAATTATGATACGGAAGGGTATTCCAAATCATAAATAGCACAAA
Source organism: uncultured Lachnospiraceae bacterium (assembly GCA_902766735.1). Classification (GTDB taxonomy): domain Bacteria; phylum Bacillota; class Clostridia; order Lachnospirales; family Lachnospiraceae; genus Eubacterium_G. Next base: position 258 of record CACXEU010000060.1, on the reverse strand, counting down.
AAACGGAACACAAAAAACGCGAAATACCGTCAATTTATTTGGTAAATTCATATTTCCTCCAATTATACCGGTTCTCCAATCAAATCATATTCATGGGTTCCGGTAACCTTCACTTTCACAAAATCCCCTGTCATGATTTCAGCGTCCGTAATAACAAAAATATTACTATCCACACCCGGAGTGTCCATATAGGTTCTTCCAATGTATGCATTCTCTCCACTGATTTTTCCTTCTATCATCGCTAGAAATTCTTTTCCA
>CACXEU010000059.1 GCA_902766735.1 uncultured Lachnospiraceae bacterium | reverse complement strand
GAAACGTGAAGTAGTTCGTATTGTGACACCGGGAACGAATCTGAATCTGACTGCCATGGACGAAGGTAAGAACAACTATCTGATGTCCATTGCTTATATCAGTGATAAATTTGGAATCTCCATTGCGGACGTATCCACCGGAGATTACTACGTTACGGAAGTAAACTCCGAAAGAAATGTTTTAGATGAAATCAATAAATTTATGCCTAGTGAAATTATCTGTAACCACGCTTTTTTAATGAGTGGTTTGGATATTTCCGATTTACAGAACCGGTTGAATATTTCCGTGTTTGAATTGGAACAGTGGTATTTTGATGAGGATATTTGCTCTGATGTTTTAAAAGAACATTTTGGCATGTCTGATTTAGCAGGTCTTGGAATCTCTGAGATGCTTCTGGGAGTGATTTCCGCAGGCTCTTTATTAAAATATTTATATGAAACCCAGAAGAACACATTGTCTCATATTACAAAACTTCTTCCGTATTCCACGAATACATTCATGATTCTGGATACCTCAACCCGAAGAAATCTGGAACTGTGTGAGACACTGCGGGAAAAACAGAAACGTGGTTCCCTGCTTTGGGTTTTAGATCATACTAAGACAGCTATGGGTGCCAGAACGCTCCGTAGTTATATTGAGCAACCACTGATTTCCAAAGAGGAAATTTTAAATCGTCAGAAAGTAATTACGGAACTTAATAAGTCTATGATTACCAGAGACGAATTACGAGAGTATTTATCTCCAATTTATGATTTAGAACGATTGCTTAGTAAGATTTCCTATCGTTCAGCAAATCCAAGAGATTTAATTGCATTTAAGACATCTTTAGGGATGCTTCCACATATAAAGAACATCATTACAGATTTTAAGAGTCCGTTGTTCCGGGATATTTTTGAACGTCTGGATCCATTAGACGATATTTTTGATTTAATTGATTCTTCCATCGCCGAAGATCCACCAATTGCCATTAAGGAAGGTGGCATCATCCGAGAAGGATATAATGAGGAAATTGACCGACTTCGCAATGCCAAGACAGAAGGAAAAGTCTGGCTGGCTGAACTGGAGGCGGAAGAACGGGAACGCACTGGAATCAAGAATCTGAAAATCAAGTTTAACAAAGTGTTCGGATACTATTTGGAAGTAACGAATTCCTTTAAGGATCTGGTACCGGAAGATTATATCAGAAAGCAAACCCTGACCAATGCAGAACGATATACGACTGCAAAATTAAAAGAACTTGAGGATGTGATTGTTGGTGCAGAAGATAAATTATTCTCTCTGGAATACGATATCTTTACTGCAATCCGAGAAGAAATCTTCCATCAGATGAATCGAATTCAGATGACTGCCAAGGCCATTGCTCAGATTGATGTTTTTGCATCCCTGGCGTTTGTAGCAGAAAGAAATCATTATGTGAAGCCGAAAATTAATGATAGAGGAATTATTGATATTAAGGATGGCCGTCATCCGGTGGTTGAAAAAATGATGGATGAAAATATGTTTATTTCCAATAACACCTATCTGGATAATACCAATAATCGTCTGGCAATCATTACCGGACCGAATATGGCAGGTAAATCCACTTACATGCGTCAGACAGCCCTAATTACATTAATGGCTCAGATTGGTTCCTTTGTTCCGGCTAGAGAAGCAAATATTTCCATTTGCGATAAGATTTTTACCCGAGTCGGAGCATCGGATGACTTGGCCAGTGGTCAGAGTACCTTTATGGTGGAAATGACGGAAGTGGCAAATATTTTGAGAAATGCAACCCCAAACAGCTTATTGATTTTAGATGAAATCGGTCGAGGAACCAGCACCTTTGACGGATTAAGTATTGCATGGGCAGTTGTAGAATATATCAGTGATAAAAAGATTTTGGGAGCAAAGACATTGTTTGCAACCCACTATCATGAATTGACAGAATTGGAAGGAACTCTTCCGGGAGTGAATAACTATTGTATTAGTGTTAAGGAGCAGGGAGATGATATTGTTTTCCTTCGTAAAATTATTACCGGGGGAGCTGATAAGAGTTATGGAATTCAGGTGGCAAAACTTGCCGGCGTTCCGGATTCTGTCATCGACCGTGCCAAAGAATTGGTATTGGAGTTAAGTAACGCAGACATTACCTTACGTGCGAAAGATATCGCTCAGGGAATGTTGCCGGGAACGAAAGTTCTTCCCGGAATCAATGATGACCCTGATGCCCATCAGATGACCTTATTTGATACGGTAAGAGAAGATGATATCATTAAGGAAATCGAGGAAATGGATTTAGGTTCCATGACTCCAATTGATGGCCTTAATTATCTGTATAAATTACAGAATCAGTTAAAGAATCGATGGTAACAGGAAAGCTTGATGATGATTCACGTTTGTAAAAAACAAACAAGTAGAGGAGCATACTATGAGTAAAATTCAAGTTTTAGATCAAAATACAATTAATCAGATTGCGGCAGGAGAAGTCATTGACCGACCTGCTTCCATTGTAAAGGAATTAATGGAGAATGCCATTGATGCAGGTTCTTCCATGATTACCATTGAAATCAAGGATGGGGGAACGTCCTTGATTCGTATTACGGACAATGGTTGTGGAATTGACAAGGAAGATATTTCCATTGCATTCTTGAGACATTCCACCAGTAAAATAAAAACGGCACTGGATTTATTGACGGTTTCCTCCCTGGGTTTTCGAGGAGAGGCTTTATCCAGTATTGCAGCTGTTTGTCAGGTGGAACTGATTACGAAGGTGGCAACGGAAATGACAGGAATCCGATATAAGATTGAAGGCGGAAAAGAAGTCTTAAAAGAAGAAATCGGTGCACCGGAGGGAACGACCTTTATTGTCCGAAATATTTTCTTTAATACGCCTGCCAGAAGAAAGTTTTTAAAGACTCCTCAGACAGAAACAGGTTATATTTCTGACATCATCGAAAAAATTGCACTATCTCATCCGGAGATTTCCATTCATTTTATTTCTAATGGTCAGACGAAGATTCATACCGCAGGAAACGGAAATCTGAAAGATGTGATTTACAGCATTTATGGGAAAGATATTACACAGAACCTTATTGAAATCCATGCAGAAAATGATTTCATGAAAATGGACGGATTTATTGGAAAACCAATTATCTCCAGAGGAAACAGAAATTGCGAAACCTATTTTATTAATGGTAGGTACATTAAAAGCAACATTATCAATAAATCCATTGAAGATGGATATAAACAGATTCTGATGCAACATAAATATCCATTTTGCGTTTTAAATTTTGAAATACCTCATGAATTGTTGGATGTAAATGTTCATCCGGCGAAGATGGAACTTCGTTTTCGAAAGGGTGAAGCAATCTATCCGTGGATTATGGAGCATGTACATGATGCTTTGTTGGAAAAGCCGAATATCATTCCGGTGAAATTAAATCCGGAAACAGAAGAGAAACAGGAAAAAATATCTGTACCGGAACCTTTCGAATATCAGCGTAAAGTCCAGCAACAAGAAATCCTAAACCAAAGAACCGTGTTCCAGCCGGATGTACCTGTAAGGCGGTTGGAAGAACCGGTGAAGCCATATGTCACCGGCAGAATTAACCGTCCTTTTGAATCACCGAAAAAGGTGGAAGAGATACAGGAATCTCCTTTGGAAACAGTACGGGAAGAAGCAAAGCCATTACAGCAGAAATTGACAGATGTCTTTGATGAATTTCTGACAGAACCGGCAAAACCAAAACATAAACTGGTAGGTCAAGTGTTTGATACCTACTGGATTATTGAATATGATAATAAGATGTACATTATCGACCAGCATGCAGCTCATGAAAAGGTTATGTTTGAACATTTTATGGATAAACTAAAGAAAAAGGAAGTTCATACCCAGATGATAAACCCACCGATTATTCTGAATCTATCCATGGCTGAAGCTGATTTGATGAATCAGTACCTGGATAAGTTCTTGGAAATTGGTTTTGAAATAGAAAATTTTGGAGGGCAGGACTTTGCTGTTCGTGGTGTTCCGTCAGATTTATACTCATTAAATTCCGAGGATGTGCTGATGGAAATCGTGGACAATCTTTCAGCAGAAGTGGGAAAGATGGTTCCGGATATGCTTACGGATAAAATTGCATCTATGTCCTGTAAAGCTGCCGTTAAAGGAAACAATCTTTTGACACCGGCAGAAATGGATGCATTGGTTGATCAATTATTGGAATTGGAAAATCCATATAACTGTCCACATGGAAGACCAACCATTATTTCCATGACAAAATATGAATTAGATAAGAAATTTAAAAGAATTGTTTAATGATGAAAAAGAAATTAGTAATTTTAACAGGTCCTACTGCAGTGGGGAAAACAGAATTATCCATTCGTTTGGCTAAAGCTATTGACGGGGAAATCATCAGTGCAGATTCCATACAAGTTTACAAAGGAATGGATGTTGGCTCTGCAAAAATCACTCCCTTGGAAATGCAAGGAGTTACACACTATCTAATTGATGAACTGACTCCCGATCAGGAGTTTAATGTTCATCAGTTTCAGAAACTGACCAAACAGTATATGGACCAAATTTATGCCAAAAATAAAATACCGATTATTGTAGGTGGAACCGGTTTTTACATCCAGTCTGTTCTTTACGACATTCAGTTTGATGCCACAGAGGAGAGCCATGAATATCGTGATTATCTGGAGGCTGAGGCAGCAACGGATGGAGGAAAGGCTTTATATGAAAAGTTAAAGGAAATTGATCCGGTTTCTTGTGAAACCATTCATGCCAATAACGTAAAACGAGTAATCCGTGCGCTGGAGTATTATCACGAAACCGGAAAAAAGATTTCGGAGCACAATGAAGAACAGCGAAAGAACGATTCCCCATATAACTTCTGTTATTTTGTGCTAAATACAGATCGTCAGATCTTATATAATCGAATCAACCAAAGAGTAGATCTTATGGTAGAGCAGGGATTAGAAGCGGAAGTACAGAAATTACTGGAACAGGGTTATGCGGAAACTCTTCCGTCGATGCAGGGAATCGGCTATAAAGAGATGATTGCTTATTTAAAAGGAGAATGCTCTCTGGAAGAAGCAATTTACAAGATTAAATTAAACACCCGTCATTTTGCAAAACGTCAGCTCACATGGTTTCGAAGAGAAAAAGAAGTTACCATGGTGGATTGCTTACAGTTTCAAAATGACAAGAATCAGATTCTTGACTATATGTTAACGTGTTTAAAGGAAAGAGGAATTATTTAAATGAATCAAATTCAGGAAATGTACCAATCCTTAGGGATTTCAGAAAAAATTTATCAGTTATCGGAGGAGGTTTTAGAACCACTTTCCGACATTTTTGAGGAAACAGATCAAATTGCTGAATACAATCAGATGAAAGTGCTTTCCGCTCTTCAAAAGAATAAGGTATCAGAAGCATGCTTTCATACTTCTACAGGTTATGGATATAATGATTTAGGAAGAGATACTTTGGAAAAAGTTTACGCAGACATTTTTCATACGGAAGATGCTTTGGTTCGTCCGCAGATTACCTGCGGTACCCATGCATTGGGAATTGCCCTGGCAGCAAATTTAAGACCGGGAGACACCATGATGTATGTATCAGGAAAGCCTTATGATACTTTGGAAGAAGTCATTGGAATTCGTCCATCCAAAGGAAGTTTAAAAGAATATGGAATCAACTATAAAGAAGTGGATCTGCTAGAGAATGGTGAATTCGACATCGAAGGCATCAAAAATGCATTAACAGAGGATGTAAAACTAATCGGAATTCAGCGTTCCAAAGGCTATGCTACAAGGCCTTCTCTGTTAGTAGAAAAAATTGGACAGGTTATCAAAGAAGTGAAAGCAATTCGTCCGGATGTTGTTGTTATGGTAGATAATTGCTACGGAGAATTTGTGGAAACGAAAGAACCATCCGATTATGGTGCTGACATGATTGTCGGTTCTTTGATTAAAAATGCCGGAGGCGGACTTGCTCCGGCCGGAGGATATATTTGTGGTACTAAACAATGTGTGGAGCAGTGTGCTTATCGTTTGACTACACCGGGACTTGGTAAAGAAGTAGGGGCAAATTACGGGGTGATCAACACCTTTTATCAGGGGTTGTTTCTGGCACCAACGGTTGTGGCAGGGGCAAAGAAAGGAGCGGTATTTGCCGCAGCGCTGTTTGAAAAATTAAACTATAAGGTTTTTCCAACAGCTTGGGAGCCAAGAACCGATATTATTCAGTGTATTGAATTTGGCAATCCGGATGCAGTGGTTGCATTCTGCAAAGGTATTCAGGCTGCAGCACCGGTGGACAGTTATGTTTCACCGGAACCATGGGACATGCCGGGATATGATGCACCGGTTATTATGGCTGCCGGAGCATTTGTTCAGGGTTCTTCCATAGAACTAAGTGCAGATGGACCAATCAAGCCTCCATACGCAGTGTATTTCCAGGGAGGACTTACCTGGTATCACGCAAAACTAGGAATTTTAAAAGCACTGGCTTCCATGGTAGAAGCGAAGATTGTGGAATTATAACTTGTTTTGACGGAATCTGTCTTTTATTGGAAAAAACGTATACACTAAAAATTTATTGTGCTAAAATAGGTATGTCTTTGCTTGGAGAGAATAGAAGTGGAGGCTTATGAGTAGTGTAAAACTATTACCGAAAGAAGAAAGACCTTATGAACGTTGTATGGAATACGGACCCGAAGTATTAAGTGATGTAGAATTACTATCTGTCATCTTACGTACCGGTACGAGGGAACAAAATGTTAAGGAACTTTCAGAAAAAATACTAAATTCATCTTCCGAAGGAAATTTATTATCCTTGATGCATTTAGAAAAAGAACAATTACAGGAGATTAAAGGAGTTGGGATGGTAAAAACCAGCCAGATTCTTTGCATTGCTGAATTAGCAAAACGAATTTCCATGATACGTTCTGAAAAACAACTACGATTTAACATGCCGGAAACCATAGCAAATTATTATATGGAGCAGTTTCGGCATTTAGAACAGGAGCACTTATATGCTCTATTTCTGGATTCAAAATGTTCTCTGATCAAAGAAAAGCATTTGACGACAGGGACTGTGAATCAATCCTTATTATCGAATAGGGAAATATTTGTTGAAGCATTGAAGTGTAATGCTGTCTTCTTTGTTTTAATTCATAATCATCCCAGTGGAGATTGTACGCCCAGTCGTGCAGACGTTAATTCCACCCGAAGTCTTATGGAGGCGGGAGAATTAATGGGAATCCGCTTATTGGATCATATTATTCTTGGAGATCAAAAATACAGCAGCCTGAAAGAATTAAAACTTCTTGATTAGAAAGGGTCATTTATGAGTAAAAGTGTATTTGGTATCGATTTCGGTACAAGAAATATCAGAATATATAACGGTTTAACCCGTACCACCATGGAACAGAAAAACGTTGTAGCTATCCGTGGAAAAGATGAGCTATATGCATATGGTGATGAAGCATATACTATGTATGAAAAAAATCCGGATAATATCAGGATTGTATTCCCGATTAAAAACGGTGTAATTGCAGATTTAAAAAATATGAAAGCTATTTTTGAAAACTTGTATACAGATATGACAAAAGGTGCTCGTATGGGGCGTTTCTGTATTGCAGTACCATCCGATGTAACGGAGGTGGACAAAAAAGCTTTTTTTGATGTGGTTTCAAAATCATTAATTCGAGCAAAAGAAATTAAGATTGTTGAAAAACCAATTGCCGACGCTGTTGGAATCGGAATCGACATTACATCTCCCAGAGGAAATTTAATTGTGAATATCGGTGCCAGTACCACGGAAATTTCCATTATTTCCATGGGTGGAATCGTAATCAGTAAAATCATAAAAATGGGAGGCAGTAAATTAGATGAAATGATTTGCGATATTGTTCGTAAAAAATACAATATCCTCATTGGATTAAAGACTGCTGAGAAGATTAAGATTGCCTTGGCGGATGCCATGTATGATGAGGACGAAGAAAGCGATGACGAAGATGACATTGTCTATGTGTTCGGTAGAAACATTATCACCGGACTTCCTTCCGAACGTGGAATTACTAAAGACACTATTTGTGATGCCATTCGAGCTTTTTTTGATTCCATGGTTGAGGAAATCAAAACTTTGTTAGAGAGAACCCCACCGGAATTATCAGCAGATATTATGGATAAGGGAATTTATCTGACAGGTGGCTCTGCAATGATTAAAAATCTGGATCAGTTGATTGCTCAGGAAACAGACCTGAAGGTTAACAGAGTGGATAATCCTTCTGAATCCGTTATTCGAGGAATTTTAACCATTATGTCTGATACGAAGTACAAAAAATTAATGTATGAACCAGGAAGAATAACAATGTAAAAGGTGAATCTCATGAGAAAAAAATCGAAATTTCAAATCAATCCGAAAATTTTAATATTTATCATTACCGTTTTTTGCGTTGTTTGCCTGCTGTTATCTGTGACAGTACCAAGCTTTGCAAAACCGTTTAAATCTGCTGTTTCTGTTGTGGTAATTCCTTTACAGGATGGGGTAAACCACATTGGAACATGGTTTACAGAGCGCTCAGATGCGTTGAAAACCGTCAAAGAATTAACCAAGGAAAATCGCGAGCTAAAAGATAAAGTTGGAAAGCTGGAAGAAGAAAACAGTCTTTTATCCCAGAATAAATACGAATTGGAACGTTTACGTCAGTTATATGAATTAGACCAGGATTATTCACATTATAAGAAAGTGGGCGCAGCCGTTATCGGAAAAGATACCGGAAACTGGTTTAATATCTTTACCATCAACAAAGGTTCCGATGACGGAATCAAGGTTGATATGAACGTTATATGTGATGGCGGACTGGTAGGAATTGTATTTGATGTTGGAAAAAATTATGCGAAAGTTCGATCCATCATTGATGATGAGAGTGGTGTCAGTGTTTGTTTTACCGATGCCACAGATACCGGAATTGTCAGTGGAGATTTAAAATTGATAAAAAAAGGCTACTTAAATATCACAGATATTCCGGGCGAAGCGAAAGTTTCTGAAGGAGATGTGGTAGTAACTTCAAAAATCAGTGATAAGTTTTTACCAGGAATTCTTGTAGGATATGTTAACAAGGTATCTCAGGATTCCAATGAATTAACACAGTCCGGAACGATTTTACCGGTTGTTGATTTTGAACATATCAACGAAGTCCTGGTCATTACGGAAATCAAGGAAACAGTGAAGGGATAATATGAAAAAGAAAGTTATTAAAATAATTGTTACAGCTGTCATCATAGTGATTGCTTTTGTGATTCAAAGCACATTATCGTTACATTTAAATACAACTGTTCCGGCACCCAATTTACTGTTATTGGTTACCTGTCTCTTTGGCTTTATCCGCGGTCAGAATTTCGGTAGTGCGACCGGTTTATGTTGCGGGTTGCTAATGGATGTGATGTTTGGAGATGTCATCGGTTTATATGCTTTGATTTTTGCCTACATTGGATTTTTCAGTGGGTTATTCAAGAATCTTTTACATATGGATCATATCTACGTTCCAATGTTTTTAGTATTTGGAAATGATTTTTTACTGAATGCAGCAATTTATGTATTCCGTTTTCTGCTTAGAAATAAATTGGATTTTTCCTTTTACTTCTGGCAGATTATTTTCCCGGAAATGCTGATTACGGCATTCATCGCATTATTGGTTTATAAGTTATTTTATAAACTTAACGACAAAATTTATATTGAAAAACAGGAGAGTGAATTAAACTTTGGTAAGTGATTTATTATATAACATTTTAAAAATTATAAAATCAAGAATATTTATTGTTAGTTTAATCATCATTAGTTTATTTTCTGTATTGATTTATCGTTTATTTGATTTACAGATTGTCAATGAAAATTACTACATGAGTACCTATATTCAAAGGGCCGAAAAATCAATTTATACTCCGGGAACCCGAGGGAAAATTCTGGATGCGAAAGGAAAAGTATTAGCTTATGACAGTTTGGCTTATGCCGTAACCATTGAGGATAAAATTGATAGTTCAAAAGAAAAAAATGATATTCTAAATAAAATCGTGGAAAAAGCCATTATTCTTATTGAAAAAAATAAGGACACGGTTATTTATGATTTCCCGATTCAGTTAAATCCGGCCGGGCACTGGGAATACACCTTTACCTCGGATGCAGCGAAGAATCTTTTCGTTGGGAACATTTTCGGAAAAGATCCTGTTCGTGATGGCAAAGACTATCGAAAAGCATCCCCTGCAGAAATGATGAATTATCTGATTCACGAATTCTTTGAATTAAAAGGGGACCATACGAATGAAATGACCTTAAAGATTATTGCAATTCGTTATAACTTGTTCCAGAATTCTTATCGGAAATATGTCACTACCACTATTGCCAAGGATATCACGAAGGAAACCATGATGGCCATTGCAGAAAATGAAGCCGAAATCAAAGGGGTAACGGTTATACAGCAAACAGTTCGAAAATATAACAACAGTACATATTTTGCGCCGTTAATTGGTTATACCGGAACAATTTCCGAATCACAGCTTCAGGAGGCCAATGAAGCGGGAGAAAATTATGTTGCAAATGATATTGTTGGTAAAGCCGGAATTGAGCAGGCTTGTGAGAAGGAATTGCAGGGAATTCATGGAGAAAATAAAATTTTCGTCGATAGTACCGGAATGGTTTTGAGTACCATTTCTTCCACAAAACCATCGGCTGGAAATGATGTATATCTTAGTGTCGATAGCAAACTTCAAATTGCTGCTTATAAAATGTTGGAGAAGAAAATTGCAGCAATTTTGATTTCCGAAATCAAGAACCATGATGTTGATGAAAAGAAAGAAACGGATGAGGACATTCATTATATTTCCGTTAAGAAAGTTTATGCGCAATTAGTAACCAACAATGTAGTACGTCTGGATAAATTGATTAAATCCCATAAGAGTTCCAATGAAAAGATTTTATATAAAAAGTATACGCAATCATTGGATCAAGCTGTTAAAAACCTTAATAAACAGCTAAATGGAGACGGAATTGCCTATGGAAAATTATCCGATGAATACAAGAAATATTATGATTATCTCTATGATTTATTAAAGAATTCCGGTATTTTAATGACGTCCGTAATTGATACCAACCAGGAAGATTATAAGAATTATATTGAGGAAAAAACAAGCTTTAATCAATTCTTGAAGGCTGCTATTAAGAATAACTGGATTGATATAGAATTGCTGGAATCAAAAAGCGAATATTTATCTTCTGATGAAACTTATCGTTTAGTTGTTGAGTATATGTTAAATGATATTAAGAGTAATACTGAATTCGGGGAAAACGTGGTTTATTACCGTGTCTTTGACGGAACTATTTCCGGAAGTGAAATCTGTATGCTTTTATATAACCAGAAGGTGTTGGATATGGACGAGACAGTATATACCCGTCTGTCTTCTTATGATACTTATTACTGTTATACGTTTATCATTAAACAGATAAAAAAATTGAAAATTACACCAGCACAGTTGGCGTTGGATCCTTGTTCCGGTTCCATTGTAGTAACAGATCCGAAAACCGGCCAAGTGAAAGCAATGGTTACTTATCCAAGTTATGATAATAACAAGTTGTCCGGAACGGTTGACCCGACTTATTGGGCACAGTTGGTACAGGATCAGTCAGATCCTTTATATAACCGTGCAACTCAAGGTGCCACAGCGCCAGGTTCCACTTTTAAAATGTGTACCACCATGGCATCTATGGAAGAAGATGTTGTAAGTCTTTCTGAGACCATTAATGACACCGGAAAATATAAAAAGATTACGCCATCGCCAAAATGTTGGATTTATCCATCAGCACATGGACATCTGAATGTGAAACAGGCGATTGCCCAGTCCTGTAACTATTTCTTTTACGAAATGGGATATCGCTTAGGTTCCATGAAGTCTAAGCATTACGATAGTGCAGCCGGATTAAAGGTATTAGAAAAATATGCAACAAAAATGGGACTGAATATGGAATCCGGTGTTGAAATTACAGAAAAGTCACCGCATTTTTCAACTGAAAGTGCTATCCATTCAGCCATTGGTCAGGGTAGTAATGCTTATACACCGGCGCAGCTTGCCAGATATGTTTCTACCATTGCTAATGGTGGAAATAACAATAAGCTAACCTTAATCAGTAAAGTTACGTCTAACAGTGGAGAGTTGATTTTCAAGAGTAAAGCAAAGACGGAAAACAAGGTAGAGGCATCAAATAGTACATGGGAAGCTATTCATGAAGGAATGCGAATGGTAGTTACTCAAGGTACTGTTAAAAAATATTTTACAGATACTAAAATTAAAATTGCGGGAAAATCCGGAACAGCGCAGGAAAACAAACATCGAAATTCCCATTCCCTGTTTGTGGCTTATGCACCATACACAAAACCGGAAATTGGCGTTTCTGTCGTGATTCCATTTGGAAATTCATCTCATGATTCTGCAGAACTGGCCAAGAACGTAATTCAGTACTATTATGGTGAAATTACAGATAAAGATGTTAACAAAGAAGTTACAAAGCAAAGTACTTCCGATGTAACACAGGATTAATTCTGTTGATAAAATCCTAAAGATAAAATGAAAGATACGAAGGAATAGAATTTTATTTTTAGGAGGATTGTTATGGGAGAAGTCATTGTAGTAACTTCCGGAAAAGGCGGTGTTGGAAAAACAACAATCACCGCAAATTTAAGTATTTCCCTTGCAAAGAAAGGGAAGAAAGTTCTGGCCATTGATACCGACATCGGACTACGTAATCTTGATGTTGTTATGGGGTTAGAAAACTATATTACCTATAATTTAGTTGACGTTGTTGAAGGAAATTGTCGATTAAGTCAGGCATTGATTCGTGACAGAATCGTTTCAAATCTCTATCTGCTTCCCAGCGCTCAAACACGGGACAAGGATTCTGTGACACCGGAGCAAATGAAAAAACTGGTGGAGCAGTTAAAGGAAGATTTTGATTTTATTTTCATTGATTGTCCGGCTGGAATTGAGCAAGGATTTAAAAACGCCATTGCCGCTGCTGGAAAAGCAATTGTGGTAACCACACCGGAGGTATCCGCCATTCGTGATGCTGATCGGGTTATTGGGCTATTAGAAAAGGATGGGATTTCCCCTATTCACTTAATTGTGAACAGAATCCGTCCGGACTTAATTCGAAAAGGGGATATGATGTCAAAAGAAGATGTTTCAGAAATCTTAGGAGTAGAAATCATCGGTTCATTTAATGATGATACAGACGTAGTCGTTGCAACGAATCGCGGTACTTCTCTGATGGAACAAAGCTCACGTCTGAAAAAATCAATTCTTCATATTACTAATATTCTTACAGGAGAATCCACAAACACCATGGAAGATTTAAATTCCGGCAGATGGTTTTTCAAGAATATTTTCAGTAGGGGGTATTGATTATGAAACAACTTAAATTATTATATACTTATTTTTTCAGAAGAAGAGCATCCGGAAGGATTGCAAAAGAGCGATTGCAGATTCTTTTGGTTACAGACAGAGTCGGGTGCAATCCGCATACAACAGATGCAATAAAAAAAGATTTGATAAAAGTATTATCAAAATATATCGATATTGATAAGGAAAAATGTTCCGTGGAAATCTGCCATGATTCAATTCCTTATTTATTAGCAAACATACCAATTAAAGAGGTTAAAGTATAATACCATGAAGAAAATCATAAATAAATTGAAATCCTATAAACTTTCAAATTTAAATTTCAGACTTATCGTCTATGTTCTTGGAATTACCCTGTTAGGTATTTTTACCATTGGCAGTGCGGTAGACGGTGGGAATTTCCAGAATAAGCAGATTGTTGGTCTGGGAATTGGAATCATATTTTTAATAATTACTACATTGGTCAGTTATAAATTTATTTTTAAATTTTATTGGTTAATCTATTTATTCGCGAATGTTTTATTGATTATCGTATTGTTATTCGGTACCACAAATAAAGGAGCGACACGTTGGATTGACTTAGGTTTTACGGAATTTCAGCCATCGGAAATTTGTAAGATCTTTTTTGTGATCTTTGTTGCAACATACCTTTATAAACGTAGGGAAAAGATTAGTTCGTTCCGTACTATTATTGGTGTTTCTTTGTTTGCGATGTTCCAGGTGCTTCTGATTTATCGAGAGCCGGATTTATCTACAACTATCGTGTTTTTTATAACATTTTGTGCTATAATGTTTTTATCGGGAATTCATTACAAAATTGTCACAGCGGTTCTTGTAATTGCAGTTCCGGTTATTATTGTATTTGGATATTTGGTAATTCAACCGAATAGTGGAATCTTAAAAGGTTATCAGTATAATCGAATTGTTGGATTTTATCAAAAAGATAATCCGGAAGCGGAAAAAATCCGTTATCAGCAGGAAAATTCCCTGCTGGCTATTGGTTCCGGAGGTTTATCCGGAAAGGGATTGGATAACAATACCGTAACATCCGTTAAAAACGGTAATTTTCTTTCAGAATCACATACTGACTTTATTTTTACCATTGTAGGAGAGGAACTTGGATTTATCGGTTGTTCTGCGGTTATTTTATTAATGTTTCTGATCGTTTTGGAATGTTTCATCACCGGAAGCAGAACCAATGAATTACACGGAAAGTTATATTGTTTTGGATTTGGAATATTAATAGCAATTCAGACATTTATCAATATATCGGTTGCTACCATGATGTTGCCGAATACCGGTTTAACATTACCGTTCGTTAGTTATGGATTAACATCCTTAATTAGTTTGTATATTGGTGTCGGAATTGTTTTGAATATAGGATTACAACGTAAAAGACTGATTTAGAATGGGAGGTTTGTTTATGAATATCGGTTTAATTGCCCATGATTCGAAAAAAAAATTAATGCAGAATTTTTGTGTTGCGTATCGTGGGATTTTGAAAAATCATTCTTTGTATGCGACTGGAACTACCGGACGATTAATTGAAGAAGCAGCAAATCTGGAAGTTTATAAGTATCTGGCTGGCCATTTAGGGGGTGAACAGCAGATGTGTACACAGATTGAACAAAATGAGATGGACTTACTTATTTTTATCCGTGATCCATTAAACCCAAAATCTCATGAACCAGATATTCATAAAGCGATTCGTCTTTGTGATATACATAATATCCCTTTGGCAACCAATGTTGCAACAGCTGAATTGTTGATTAATGCGTTAGACCGTGGAGATATGGAATGGCGTGAAATGTACCGAAGTTAAGTGCGAGGATGCACCTAAAATATAACGAAGGAGGGCAGAACTATGATACAAATCATCTGTGGAGAGAAGGGTAACGGAAAAACAAAGGAAATGCTACAAAGAGCGGAAGAAGTCATTTCCAATGCAGGCGGTGATGTCATCTACATTGACAAGAACGCAAAGCATATGTATGAACTCAACAACAAGATTAGACTTGTAAACATTACTGAGTATCCGGTTGATTCATATGACGGTTTTGTTGGATTTATTTCCGGGTTGTTATCCGGGGATCATGACATTGAAACCGTGTTTTTTGACAGTTTACTGACAATCTCTAAATCAGATGGTAATTCTTTACCATCATTAATTGAAACCCTGGAGCAATTAAGTGAAGGAATTACTTTTGTATTAAGTATTTCGTTGCCGGAGGCTGAATTACCTGAAAGTGCGAAGGATAAGGTGATTGTTTCTCTGTAAGTTAAAAAGCGTCTACACGGGGCATTTTGGATTATGAATCCAATAGCCCCGTGGGGCGCTTTTAGTCTCTGCCCAGGGATGAAATTCTTCCATAAAATGAAAGAAGATACAATCCGCATAAACCAACAAGAGCATAAATAATTCTTGATATCCAGGACATACTTCCGAATAAGTATGAAACAAGATTTATTTTAAAGATGCCTACAAGTCCCCAGTTAATTGCACCGATGATTGCAAGCGCTAAAATAAAATAGTCCAATCCTTTACTTCTCATGTTTATAACCTCCTAAACGATTTCAGTTATTATCATTCCCTGGAATGCGAAAAAAATACCTTATTTTTTCATTTTGAAAATATTGACTATCGTTTTGTTTTATAAGATAATATTCTACGTATGCATAAAAGAGGAAATATGTTTTTTTATGGAGAAAAAAATGTCAAATAAAAATGAAAAGAAAACAGTAAAACTCCGATCTGTACTGAGTCTCAACATCGGTTTTGTAATACTTGGTCTGGTTTGTGTTTATCTGTTTGTTAATATGGTTATATATTTTACAACAGAAAAGACTTCTTATTACGAGGTCGTGGAAGGATCTAATTCTGAAGATTTAAACACTTCTTATGTTGGAATTGCATTACGTGATGAAACCATTTTCACGGCGAAATCTTCCGGATACATTGATTACTATGTCAGCGAATGTTCCAGAGTATCTAAAAACACGACCCTTTATAGCATTGATTCCAAAGGAACGTTGAACGATTTGCTTTCCGAGGCAACCAGTTCTGATACAAATTTAAATTCTGATAATCTTTCGACTATCAGCGATTTAATTACGACCTTCACTAGCAGTTATGATGATATGAATTTTTCTCAATTATATGACTTTAAGACATCGCTTAAGGGTACTGTAGTTGATTTGGTTAATATGAATAAACTTCAGAAATTAGCGAAAGAAAAAGGGGAATCTTTTTCCATCAATAAATCCGGAAGTGCCGGAATTGTAATGTATCGTATTGATGATTATGAGACCCTTACAAAAAAACAATTGAAGAAATCTGATTTTGATCAGTCTAAGTATATTTCAGCTCACTTTTCATCCGGAAGTGAAGTGGAAAAAGGTGCTCCAATTTATAAAACTATTAATAACGAAGAGTGGAGTATTGCGATTCAATTGACCAAAGAGCAAGCAAAAAAATATAAAAAAACTGTCGGTGTGAAAATCAAGTTCTTAAAGGATGATGTCACTACGACTGCGAACATTGAAGTTGTTAAAGGCGCCGATAAAAAACGATACGGTATCTTGACGTTATCCAAATATATGGTTCGATATGCTACAGACCGTTTTTTAGATATTCAGATTATTGATCAGAAAACAGTGGGATTAAAAATACCAAAAACTTCTCTGGTAAAAAAGAAACTATATACGATTCCGAAAGAATATGGTGCAGAAGGTGGGGAAGCAAATAACATAGGATTTAACCGTCAGATTCGGTCTGAAGGGGAATTAAAAAATGAATTTTATTACCCGACTATTGCTTATTCTGACGACAATAACTATTATGTTTCTACTACACTATTTGATAAAGGAGATATTCTTTTATCCCTGGATTCCGGAGGGAATCAATATATGATTGGCAGTACTCAGGAATTCGTTGGTGTCTATAGCATTAATAATGGTTATACGGTATTTGTCCGCGTTAACATCATAGAAACATTGGATGAATACTATATTGTAGAATCAGGAACAACGTTTGGTTTGTCCCAATATGACAGAATTGTTTTAGATGGAAGCAAAGTATCTGAAAATCAAATTATTTTTCAATAGCGGAGGCAGATTATGATTTTAGAAAATATCAAACATGTAGAGGAAAATATAAATGCAGCGTGTGCCAAGGTTGGACGTGATCCGGCTGAGGTAACTTTAATTGCTGTTAGTAAGACGAAACCTTATACAATGATTGAGGAAGCTTTGAAATCCGGAACATTGGATTATGGTGAGAATAAAGTTCAGGAAATCAATGATAAATATGAAATTCTTCCTAAAAACATTCGTTGGCATATGATTGGTCATCTTCAGCGAAACAAAGTAAAATATTTGGTTGGTAAAACAGCTTTAATTCATTCCGTGGATTCGGTACGATTAGCTGAGCAAATTGAAAAGGAATATGCTAAAGCAGATGAAATCGCTAATATTTTGATTGAAGTAAATATGGCAGAAGAGGAGAGCAAATTCGGAATTACCGCCAAGGAAACAGAAGAAATAGTGCGTGAAATTTCACAGTTCCCTCACATTAGAATCCAAGGATTAATGACGATTGCACCATATACAGAAAATCCTGAAACAAATCGTGGATATTTCCGTAATATGAAGCAATTATCGGTTGACATAAGCAAAAAAAACATTGATAATGTAAACATGAGTGTGCTCTCTATGGGAATGACTGGTGATTATCAGGTAGCCATTGAAGAAGGTGCTACAATGGTACGTGTTGGAACCGGTATTTTTGGTGAGAGAAATTACAATAAATAAATAGGAGAAAACAATGTCTAAATTTACAGATAAAGTAAAAAATATTTTTACAGTCGATTATGATGATTACGACGATGACTACTATGATGATTATGAAGATGAGGAAGAAGTAGTTGAAGAACAGCCAAAACCAGTAAGACAAAAACCACAACGTAAGACGACTGCTCAAACTTCTACACCAAGACAAACGAGAGCGTCTGCTCCATCTCCAGCCAGAAGCTTCCGTAGTTCAAGAAGCAATAAAGTTGTTCCTATGCGTGGCTCTGATATGGAAGTCTGCGTCATTAAACCTACATACTATGAAAGTACCCGTGAAATCATTGATACTTTGTTAGAAGGAAAAGCAGTTGTATTAAACTTAGAAGGAATGAAACTTGATTTAGCACAGCGTATCGTGGATTCTGTATCCGGAGGATGCTATGCTATTAGTGGAAATCTTCAGAAAATCAGTGGATATATTTATTTAGTAACACCAAAGTCTGTAGATATTACCGGTGATTTTCAGGAATTGATTTCTGATTCCAGTGATTTTTCTTATAGACGTGATTTTTAGTGATGAATAAAGAAGAACAGTTTTTAAAAAATCGAATTTTGGAACTGGCTAATGTGGCTTATCAGAGAAATATTTACACCAATACCGATTTTTTAAACTTAAATGAATTACACATTTTACATATGATTCAAAATGAATTACCTCCCGTTGATATTTTATTGACCGGAGGTAATGATTATGCTGAGAGAAAAATAGCATGTTTTTCTCCGTTAGATATTTACTACGAACAATCGATTCCGATTCGATTGATAAAAATTGCACCAATTAATTTCCAATACGCAGAAAAATTGTCGCATCGGGATTATTTAGGTGCTATTTTAAATCTTGGAATTAGCCGCAGTAAAATTGGCGACATTTTTATAAAAGATCAAATCGCATATTTGTACTGCATGGAAGATATTGCACCGTATATTCAGGAACAATTGACTAAAATTCGACATACACTGATTCAAACGGAACCACTGGATTTACAGCAAATCGATATTCATCCCAATTTAATTGAAAAACGTGGAACCATTGGAAATGTTCGCTTGGACAGTTTGATTGCAACAGCATTTGGGACGTCCAGAAATAGTATCATTTCTTTTATTGAGGATGGGAAAGTTTTCGTCAACGGTAAAATGATTACCTCCAATGGTTATACGCCAAGTGAAGGTGATATTATATCCGTTCGTGGGAAAGGTCGTTTTGTGTTTCAACAATTACTGGGAGTAACCAAAAAGGGACGTAATTTAGTGTCCGTTCTTTTATATCAGTGATGAAAAGAAAAGGAGAACTTTTATGATTCAGGCATTAAAGAATTTAACTAACCGGATTCCGGTTCAATATGAAAATAAGCACTGTTATGATATTTTATTAGAGGATTCCTTTCAAAACTTACCAAAGGAAATGCGTCAGTTTCAGTTAGAAAACAAAAAAATATGTATCGTTACTGAAACTAATGTTGGACCGCTTTATGCATCGGAAGTAGCAACATTATTGGATCCCTTATGTAAAAAAGTGGTGATTCATACATTTGAGGCTGGTGAACAAAACAAAAATTTAAAGACCGTTGAAGGAATCTATCAGACCTTAATTGAAAATAAATTTGATCGAAACGATATACTTGTGGCATTAGGCGGTGGCGTTGTAGGAGATACTACCGGTTTTGTTGCCGCAACCTACTTACGTGGCATTGATTTTATTCAGGTTCCTACAACTTTATTGTCGCAGGTTGACTCCAGTATTGGTGGAAAAACCGGTGTTGATTTCAATGCATATAAGAATATGGTTGGTGCCTTTTATATGCCTAAACTGGTTTATATAAACATAAATACTTTAATGAGTCTTCCAAAAAGGGAATATTTATCCGGTATGGGAGAAATCATTAAACACGGACTTATTAAGGATCAGGAATATTTTCATTGGCTAAATGAACATTATGAACAAATTGTTCAGCGTGATTTTGATACCTTAAAAGAAATGCTTTTTGTAAGTTGCAATATCAAGCGACAGGTTGTAGAAAACGATCCAAAGGAAAAAGGCGAACGAGCTCTTTTAAACTTCGGTCACACCATTGGTCATGCTGTGGAAAAACTGAAGAATTTTACTTTGCTTCATGGAGAATGTGTTGCACTTGGGATGTGCGCTGCAGCTTATTTGACCTGGAAAACTTCCAACATTAAAGAGGATGACTATCATTTGATTATTGATACACTTCAAAAATTTGAATTACCAACAACTACCATCCAAGTGGATGCTGAAGAAGTAGTAGAAGCAACATTAAATGATAAAAAGATGGATTCCGGATCCATTAAATTCATTCTTTTGGATTCCATTGGAAAAGCCTTTATTACCAAGGATTTGACGCAGAATCATCTTTTAGAAGCGACTAAAACCATTATAGAAGAGTAGGGGTACTCAAATATGAACCGTAAACGAGTAAAAGTGGATATTGTAATCGGTGTGATTATTTCGGTCTTAGTTTTAATTGATCAAATCACAAAACATTTAGCAAAAATATATCTCAAGCCGAAGACAGAGGACACTGTGATTATAAAAAAAATACTTGCTTTGAATTATCTCCAGGGTGGAAATCAAGGCGCTGCCTGGGGAATGCTTTCTGGTAAAACCGCCTTTTTAGTTATTTTCACATTAATAATTCTATGTGTTGTTTTCATTTTTTTACATAATATACTGGTGTTAAATAACTTCAACTATTCGTTAAAAAATTTCGATTTTTTTCTTCTTCATTTATTTCTTTGCCTCTTAATTGCAGGAGCAATTGGAAATATCATTGATCGAATTCGCTATGGTTCCGTTATAGACTTTATTTGTTTTCGATTTATCAGTTTCCCTACCTTTAATGTGGCAGATATTTACGTAACGGTATCTTGTTTTTTCATAGTACTTTTATGCGTTTTTAAATTATCAGAAGAAGAATTCAATGAGATTTTTTCCATTAAACGAAAAGGAAATTAATTTTATGACAGAAAATGTATTTATTGTGGATGATGAACTACAGGATTTACGAATTGATAAATATTTAAGTTTACTCATGGAAGATTCATCCCGTTCATTTCTACAAAAATTAATCAAAGATCAAAAAGTTCTTGTCAATAATTTGCCTATTAAATCCAGTTATAAGGTTCAGGCCGGGGATGTTATCAATTTAACAATTCCGGAGCCTATTACAGCCAATATCGAGCCGGAAAAGATGGATTTAGACATTCTATATGAAGATGAGGATGTTTTAATCGTCAATAAACCGAAAGATTTAGTGGTTCATCCTGCACCGGGACATTATTCCGGAACGCTGGTTAACGGCTTAATGGAACATTGCAAGGATCATTTATCTAATATAAATGGTGTTTTAAGACCAGGAATCGTCCATCGAATTGACAAAGATACGACTGGAGCTTTAATTGTTTGCAAAAACGACTTTAGTCATAATTTTATTGCGGAGCAATTAAAAGTTCATTCCATTACCAGAAAATATATTGCGCTTGTTTATGGAACTTTTGAAGAGTCAGAAGGGACTGTAAATAAACCAATTGGTCGTAGCAAGGCAGATCGTAAAAAAATGGCAATTACGCCAGATGGGAAAGAAGCAATTACACATTATAAAGTACTCGCTTCCAATGATAAATTTTCGTATATCGAATGTCAGTTAGAAACAGGACGCACTCATCAGATTCGAGTGCATTTGTCAAGCATCAATCATCCGCTTGTAGGTGATGATGTATATTCTAACAGACCTTGTCCGTATAAATTACAAGGCCAGACATTACACGCGAAAACAATTGGATTTATTCATCCATCCAAAAAAGAATATGTTGAATTTGAAGCACCAATTCCTGACTATTTTAATCATTTATTAGAGATTAATGGATTGGTTACTCAATAAAATAACGTTTATATTTTAGAAATGCTATTATGAAAATCCTGAATTTATCGTGGTTTTACTGAGTTATTCTTATACGTATTATTCGTTAAACTTGTCTTTTGCGAATAGTTGGATTATGAATTAATATCGGATAAGTAAAAAAAATTTTCAGAAAAATGTACTTTATTCTACTATTTCGATATCGAAAAGTAAAAACTAGAATTTTGAAAAAATGTACTTTATTTGCTAAAAAACGTACAGAAAAGAAAAAAATAAAGTACATTTCCGAGAGAAAATGTGCTTTATTTTTTTATTAATAATTAAGAAAATGAAATTGCTTATAACGTTTACCTTTGCAAAAATTGCAACTTGAAATCTTTCTTTTGTAATTTAATAATTTGTTTTTAGTCCATGAATTTTTGTTGAACGATGCACCTTTTTTGGCGTATCATTCAAGCCTTTCTGTTTTATCTTTATGAGATAATTTCTATTTTTTCTTCATCAATATTATTTATTATATATCTTTTCATTTCTTTGTAATTTTCAAGAATTGGATCCAAAGATAATATTTTTCTTTTTCCGACGTAAACATGAATTCTGTTAGCATCAATTGCTTTTCCCGTTCTTGACGCCATCACAACCTTTGTGATATTTTCCAATTCAATTTTTTTCTTTATTCCATACCATTTTCTAATAACAATAAATTTATCTTTGACAGAAATCTTGTACATAAAAATACCAAAAATCGTCAGCAATATAGGAAAACCAAAGAGGACTGCAAACACAATACCTTCTGTAATACTATTTTTTGCCGTCGTCATACAAGCGCAATCAATAATCATTCCTCCACACAAAAGCACACATAGTAGCTTCACTAAACCTCTGGGTTGAAAACATTCTATTTTTTTCATTCTTTATTCTCCTAGTTAAATACCATTTCTTTTATCTCGTCCCATCCCACACCAAGCACTCCATTTGGTTGAACGATGCACCATTTTTGGCGTATCATTCAAGCTTTACTGTTCTTAAAGTACTCCTGCTGCTGTGGTGTTAATTCCCTTCCCTCTGAATCTGAGCGCATTGAAAATTGGCTTTTGTCATTATTTTCATCAATTCTAATGTTTTTAAAAAGTTCTGCCATAGTACTACTACTATCTCCAGTGCTATAAACAACACTTTCTTTTATATTCTTGACAGCTCTTTCTCTTTGATGTACACTCAACTTATAAGAAGCTGAATTGACGTTCAATGATCCAGTTCCGGGTTTGATGTTAAAATTTTTTTTAACAGCCCTCTGGTCGTCATGAGCTTCTTTTTCATTTACATCTATATCATAGAACTTATCTACATAGTTATCTTTATCTTTTTCATTTAAGTTTAGTGCTGTTAAAGTTAAACGATGCACCATTTTTGGCGTATCATTCAAGTATTACATCTTGTATCAGCCAAATAACAAGCACGACATCTTGTTTTTTACAACACCATTTATTCATACTCTGATTATATCATAATGTGAAAATTAACCTCAACTTTTTTCCCGATAATCTAACAATTGTTAGCAATAATCGACTTTTTATAGAAATTTTTTTCAGTGTATAGTGATTATAAAAATAGACTTTATTATTTCTATTAATTATGGTTGTATAAGAATAAAGTACACTTTTACACATAAAGATATCAAAGGTATCTTCACACGAGATACTTAATTGCATATACTTAAAAGTCTCAAAACACAATAAATAATCAAACAACGTTAACATTACACAAGTGATATCCTCTTCTTCCACTAATTCTTTTAGAAGCTCTCCTTCTT
>CACXEU010000058.1 GCA_902766735.1 uncultured Lachnospiraceae bacterium | reverse complement strand
TTACATAAACGTGAAAACCTATAGTAATCCAACAAGTGCAATTACTATAGGAATTACATAAACGTGAAAACCTATAGTAATCCAACAGGAGCAATTACTATAGGAATTACAGAAACTCGAAAATCTATAGTAATCCAACAGGAGCAATTACTATACATTTTATCGCTGATTCCCTTTATTTATGGGCATTTGAGCACAAAAAAAGGAACATCAAACGATGTTCCTTTTAGCAGGGGCACTAGGAATCGAACCCAGCTCTGGAGTTTTGGAGACTCTTATTCTACCGATGAACTATGCCCCTATGCGATTTGCACAAGGGTATTTATACCATAAATTCATAGGCTTTGTCAAGAGATTTTTCGCTCCAAACGCCTCTTACGGGTTAATCCTTTTCTTTCCCTTTTAATTCTTTCCGTTCTTTCATTTGTTCGGTTTGCTTCATTGCCTTGTTTTTGATGTTTTTTATTTTGGTCCAGCGTTCCTGCGTAACGTTTTTAATTTCCGGAAGTTGCTCCAGTCCTAACTTTTTCTCGCGTTCCTGAATGATTTCCTTGGAAATCTGATAGAACGTTGCTGCAATCGGCACTCCAATTAACATACCGAGAATACCAGCTAATGTACCACCAACAGTCACTGCAGCCAGAACCCAAATTCCCGGGAGACCAATGGAGTCACTCATCAGTTTCGGATAGATTACGTTCGCTTCAAACTGGATCATGATGACGATAAAGATCAGGAATTCTAACGCTTTCATCGGAGAAACGGTTAAGATGATAATCGAACCCGCTGCAATTCCTAAATAGGTTCCTACAATCGGAATCAACGCTGTAAACCCAACGAATACGGAAATCATCAGCACATACGGTAATCTTAAAATTGACATTCCGATTCCACAAAGAACTCCTACCACTACTGCATCCACCAATTTTCCAACGATGTAATTATGGAAGCAATAATTCCCTACACTTAAGTAATGCAGTACTCTTTTATAGTATTCCTCTTTCACATTAACACGAATCACTCTAAGTGCCTGCATCTGAAATTTTTCTTTGCTTCCCAAAAAGTAAATTGCAAATACAATTCCTAATAACGCGGAAAGGAATTTAGAGAATACAGAACCTGCAAGATTCATCGCACTTCCTGCAAAACCACTCACTCCACCTTTGAAGAATTTCATTGCACTATCAATATAGTCCTTCCAGTTCATTTCCAACAGTTTTTCAATAATATCGTCCGGAACAATTTTCTGGAACCATTCATATTTCGCCAGTGCTCTGACACCGTTTGGAATCCCTTCTACCAGAATTGTTGCACTGGTGACTAATTCCGGAATTACCAAATAGACTAAAACACCAATAATAGCGCCAATTGTTAAAATTGATCCCGCCAGACAAACCGGTCTTCTGATTCTGTCAATAGTAGGATTGTTCGTCTTTTTAAAGAAATAGTCCTCATACATATCCATCAGGATATTAATCATATATGCAATTACCGCTCCAATAATAACCGGAACAAAGGCGCTAATTCCTGTTGCAATATAATCTGCAATGTTTTTCCAATAATAAATTGCTAAATATAGAAGAAAAATAGCAAATCCAAGTTTTCTCAATTGTTTCCATTCTAGATTCATTTGTCCCTCCCTTTTCAGTCACTCAAATCTTATCTGCCGCCTCCTGAACATTTGCAACTCCTAGAAGTTCAATTCCTTCCACATCTGAAAGTCCCTTCAAGGAAACCTTTGGCATAATACAACGTTTGAATCCCAGCTTCTTTGCTTCCATAACACGCTGCTCCACCTGAGAAACCGCACGGACTTCTCCTGATAAGCCAACTTCTCCGAATACAATCGTTTCAGAATCCACTATCTTATTCTTAAAGCTGCTAAGCAACGCAATAACCAAAGCTAAATCCAATGCCGGTTCGTTAATTTTCAAACCACCGGCAATATTTACATAAGCATCATAATCACCCATCTGAATTCCCAGACGTTTTTCTAACACTGCCATTAAAAGATTTACACGGTTATAATCCGTTCCCACCGCGGTTCTTCGTGGCATCCCAAAATTGGTATGGGTAATCAATGCCTGAATTTCTACTAAAATCGGGCGGGTACCTTCCATCAGGCAGGCAACTACCGAACCGGACGCGTCCGTCGGTCTCCCCTCCAACATAAACTCTGAAGGATTTAGTACCTGACGTAATCCTTCATTTCTCATCTCGAATACACCGATTTCATTGGTAGAACCAAATCGGTTCTTTACCCCTCGGATAATACGAAATGTAGCATGTCTGTCCCCTTCAAAATAGAGAACGGTATCAACCATGTGTTCCAGCACTCTCGGTCCGGCAACCACGCCTTCCTTCGTTACATGTCCCACAATAAAAATCGGAATCGTATGTCCTTTCGCCAGCTGCATCAATGTATTTGTGGATTCCCTCACCTGACTGACACTTCCCGGAGCCGAGCTGACATCTTCTCTGTAAATTGTCTGGATAGAATCAATCACCACAATTTCCGGTTTTAATTCCAGAATTTCTGATTCAATTACATCCAAATTTGTTTCTGCAAGTAATCGAATGTTATCCGTAAATTCTCCCATACGGTTGGCACGATATTTGATCTGCTTTAAGGATTCCTCTCCGGAAATATAAAGTACCTGTTTTCCATTCGCAGCCATATTTCTGCAAACCTGTAATAACAGCGTCGACTTTCCAATTCCCGGGTCTCCACCTACCAGAATTAATCCGCCGGGAACCACGCCACCACCCAGTACTCTGTCGAGTTCACTAAATCCTGTAGTGGTTCTCTCCTCATCCTCTGCAGAAACCTCATTAAGTAGCACCGGCTTATTTCCCAGTCGGTTCACGCTACGTTTCGCCTTTCCCGTACTCACCGGTTCTTCCACAAAACTGCCTACCTCATGACATCCCGGACACTGTCCTAACCATTTTGCCGATTCAAATCCACATTCCTTACAAAAAAATACTGTCTTACTCCCCTTTGCCATCTGTTCTCCGCTCTCGATCCATCTTTATTGGTATATTAGAAACAATCCGCATGATTCCACACGAATTGTTCCTAAATCACATATTATTTTCTAAATCCGAACAGTCCCTTTTTCTCGTAAGGTTCTGTTTCCACCTGTAACATTGTATAACCGGTTTCTTCAATCACCGATTTCAGTTCTGCTTCTGGAATTTCTTCTTCCGTGATAATCACCGCATTCTTTTCCTTTGACGAAGCCTGAACTTTTTTCACTTTAAAATTATTTCGAATGGCATCATTCACATGGGCTTCGCACATCCCGCACATCATCCCCTCAATGCCTACTATCATCTTTACCATAATGCCTCCATATAATTATGCGGCTGTAATCTTTACCTGAACTAAGTTCCCTTCACTTAATTCCACATCAAATGTAAGTTTTCCACCAATATCTGTTTTGGAAATGCCTAAATCTGACTGACCAACAACCACTTTATATTCTTTGTTTGGTTCCAGTTCTAATGTAATCTGAGTCTGAGTCGTACCATCTACAAAAAAGCTTACTTCCGTATCTGTTTCCTTAAAGACACTTACTGCAGTTCCCGGAAGGGATTCGTATACAAAAGATTCGTTTCGTTCTAATTTTGTGATTTCTTTAAAGGTCTTAACTTTGTACACATCTCCGGCCACTTCAAAGTCTGCCTTCTTGGTCTTCTGTGGTAATTCATAGTTACCAAAGCTAATTGTTCCGTTACTCTCTTCTCTGATTAATTCTTTTACTACTGCCATTTTATCCTCCTGTTTTTCAAGTCTCTTCTGACTTCGTCTTCCGCTCCCCTGAGCCTACGTCTATTATACCTTTTTTTATACCGTTTCGGCAACCGAAATATCAATTTGTTTTCCTTTATATGAAAAAATTACACAATCACCCTTGTTCACTCTTCCGGCAAGGATTTCCTCTGCCAACGCATCCTCGATTTTATTCTGAATCATTCTGCGTAATGGACGGGCTCCATACTTTTTGTCATAACTTTCCGTAGCAAGATACTGCTTGATACTGTTCTGGAATTTCAGCTCAATATCCATCTGTCCCTTCACCTGTTTTTTCAGGTTATTAAGCATAATCGTCACAATGCTCTTTACTTCTTTCTGGGTCAATGCATGAAATACAATGATATCATCAATTCGGTTAATAAATTCCGGTTTAAAGAGCTTCTTTACCTCTTCCATAACATTAGACTTCATAGTTTCATAATCTTGTTTTTCCGTATCTCCATGGCTAAATCCCAAATGCTTCGGATCAACAATTCTTCCGGCTCCTGCATTGGAAGTCATAATGATAATGGTGTTCTTGAAGTTGATTTTTCTTCCCTTGGAATCCGTGATTTGCCCATCATCCAGTACCTGAAGCAGAATATTGAATACATCCGGATGTGCCTTTTCGATTTCATCGAAAAGAATTACTGAATAAGGATTTTTACGAACCTTGTCACTTAACTGACCGCCATCATCAAATCCCACATATCCCGGAGGCGAACCAATCATCTTAGACACACTGTGCTTTTCCATGTACTCAGACATATCTACACGAATGATGGCATCCTCTGCTCCGAACACTGCTTCAGCCAACGCTTTGGAAAGTTCCGTCTTTCCTACACCGGTCGGTCCCAAAAACAGGAATGACCCTGTGGGACGATTTGGATTTTTCAATCCCACTCTTCCTCTTCTAACGGCTTTCGCCACAGCATCCACTGCTTCTTCCTGTCCTACCACTCTCTTGTGAAGAATGGTCTCTAACTTCAAAAGTCTCTGCTGTTCATTCTTGCCCATCTTTGTGACCGGAATTCCGGTCCACATAGAAACAATTTCCTGAATGGATTCCTCTACAATGACCGGTCGGTAAGCTAGTTCACTGCCTTCCCATTTTGCTGTTGCCTTCTTCAACTTTTCGTTTGCTTTCTCTAATTCCTTCTTCAGCTGGGTTGCCGCCTTGAAATCAGAATGACGTACCACCATCTCTAACTGAAGATTCAGTTCTTCCACTTCCAGTTCCTTGTCCATCAGACTCTTCGGCTTTGGAATTTCCCGGATACGAATTTTGGAGCATGCCTCATCAATTAAGTCTATGGCCTTATCCGGCAAGTTTCTGTCATTAATATATCGAACAGACAACTGTACTGCTGCGTCAATTGCCTCATCGGAAATAGTTACGTTATGATAATCTTCATAGGATGTACGGAGTCCTTTCAGGATTTCCCTAGCCTCCTCTTCCGTCGGTTCCTCCACATTTACCGGCTGGAATCGACGCTCCAATGCCGCATCCCGCTCAAAGTATTTACGATACTCTGCAATGGTGGTGGCACCGATAATCTTTAGATTTCCCTTAGTAAGGGATGGCTTCAGAATGTTGGAAGCATCCATGGAACCTTCTGCGCCTCCGGCACCGATAATGGTATGAATTTCATCCACGAACAAGATAATATTTCCAGCCGCTTCCACTTCATCAATAATCATCTTTAATCGTTCTTCAAATTCTCCACGATACTTAGAGCCTGCCACGGTTCCTGATAAATCCAGGCTGATGAGACGTTTTCCCACCATGCTCTTCGGAATGGTTCCCTCACAGATTCTCTGGGCAATAGCCTCCACAATGGCGGTTTTTCCCACACCCGGTTCCCCAATCAGACAAGGATTATTTTTCGTACGTCGACTTAAAATCTGCAAGATTCTTTCGATTTCAGTTTCTCTGCCAATTACCGGATCTAACTGTTTTCTGGCAGCAGCCGCCGTCATGTCTCTTCCATATTTATCCAGAGTTGGTGTTGCAGAAGCATTCTGTCTCCGTTTTCCCTTTTTTGGATTCTGAACATATAATTTCACTTCCGCCGGATCACGATTCATCACCTTCAATAAATCACCACACATCTTCTTAAAGCTGATTCGATAACTATCAATAATGGCATGTGCTTCACAATCCGGTTCCCCAATGATTGCCAACAGCATATGCTCTGTACCAATTTGGTTCATACCACTTTTATGGGCTTCCGTTTCTGCTCTGTTTACCAATGCCTGTCCTCGATTGGACAAGGAGATATTTCTCCCCTTGCTCCGGGTTCTCTGTCTGTATTTTACATCCATATCCTGTTCAATGGCAGAAACAATATCATTGTAAACCAATTCATAGTTATACAATACATTTGCTGCAACACCATCTGCCACGTTTGCCAACCCTGCCAGAATATGTTCTGTTCCAATGTACGCCATTCCCATTCCGCTTGCTAATTCCTTAGCGCTTTCCATGGCTTTCTGCATCTGCGTCGTGTATTTTCCGGTCTGCATAACAATTCCTCCTGTCCTGATTTTTCTCGCAGTCTGTTTCCTGCAAAATATGTCCTAATACTCTGAATGCTCCAGACTTTCGCCCAGAGCATTCCATTTATATGAGCACTTATCTTTAGTCTAAATCGATAAACTCAAAATCATCATCCTCGTCGTCATCCTCATCTTCTTCCGGTGGCAACATTGATTTTAAAGTTTCCTTTAAGTCCTCTTCTTCACTTTTCATGATTTCTTCCGGTGTGACTTTTCTTTCCTGTACTACCGGTTCTTCTTTTCCTTCGGACGAACCTCCGGAGATTTCAAACTGTTCTTCCGGCTCAACATCCTCGTCATCATCCGTTATGTCGATTAACACTTCATCTTCTTCTATGATTTCACCACCATAGAAGCCTTCTGTGGATTCAAATTCAGATCCAAAAGTTGGCATATCACCATACACTCCGCCGCCGGTTTTCTTTCTTCCGAAAAGTCCACGTTTTGGCATTTCTTCCGGTTCATCCATTTCTTCCTCTTCGGAATACTCTGTGAAATCTTCTGTTTCAACTTCAGCTTCCTCATCTTCCGGAACTTCTCTTAAATCCTCTTCTTCCGGAATTTCAGTCACATCATTGTCCTTTGAAGCTTTCTTCTGCTTCTTTTCTTCTTTCTTTTTCTGCTTTGCACTATACTCTTCTTCATCCAATGCATCATCGGAAAGCTGTTCTTCTTTCTGGAGTTTTTTTGCTTTACGATCCAGCTTCATGTTGATTAAAACAAAGATTAACATCACGATGAAAATCAGTAATCCTGCAATCACCTTTAAAAGGCGGTTATATTTATTCGCTAATGTTGTTCTATTTTTCTGTAATTTCTTATAAGCTACTTCTGCTGCTTCCTGCTGAGAATAAGCATCCTCATTAATCATATATCTCTGGAATACACCTTCCTGAGAGTCGTAAGCATATAGGTTAATTTCTTCATCCCAGTTCATTGCATATACAAGATATACACCCTCTTCTGCATCAAGCACCCAGGCTTTAACTGTCTCTTCACCCATTTCAATGCTCTGCTTAGGATAGTTCTTTAAAACAGGGGAAGGCTCATTATAATTAATCACGGTATACATTCTGCTGGCAACATTGATGTTCTTTAACGGATAGAAAGTATCATTATCCTGGTCATAAACATAAAATCCTTCGATTTTTGAATTATACAGATATAATGCCACTAAATGCTCTGCATCCCCTTTTACGATACAGTCATATTCTTTTCCTTTATATTCAAAGGTACTCTGATCAAATCCCTTAGGAACTTCCGCAGTAATCTTCTTTTGAATTTTTAAAGTTCTCTTACCTACCTTAACTTTTACCGCATTCTTATCCTTATCCTTTTTCTTCTCTGTGCTTTCTTCCTTCTTGTCCTCATCGGCCTTTTCATAGGAAACCTGAGAATCTTTGTCAGCAGTTACTCTGGTAGTATTAATGGTATAAGTTCCTGTAGTTCGATCCGCAGCAGTTACCAAAACCTGTGTCTTATTTACACCTATATCCAATTTTGTGAAATATGCCGCATTAACAACCTGAGCGGTAGATGTGGCATCCTCTGTTTTAAACTGGACATCAATGGATAATGCTGTAGACTTTACAGTAATATCATAATTGTATGTTGTGGAATTAAACTGAATCGGTATCTCCGTCTTATTTCCAGCTGCATCAACTGCATAAATAGTCAGTGACGATAAATCGGTAGGGCTGGCAGAAACTACAACTGTTCCAGCAAGACCGAATACCAGCATCGTCATCGCTAATAATAAACCTTTTAAATGCTTCATGACTTTCCTTCCCTATCTCCTAAGCTTCATCAATTGCTTTTCCGATATCATTTCTCATATATTTGTTTTCAAAATCAATTGATTTAGTCGCTTCATATGCATTTGCTCTGGCTTCCTTTAAGTCTGCTCCCTTTGCTGTTACACCAAGCACACGTCCTCCGTTAGTAACAATCTTTCCGTCAGAAAGTTTTGTACCTGCGTGGAATACATAATATCCTTCTTTACCCTCAAACTGTTCCAATCCCTTGATTTCAAAACCTTTTTCATAGGCAACCGGATATCCGTCACTGGCAAGAACAACACAAACTGCTGCATTGTCTTCGAACTGTAAGTCAATCTGATCCAAAGTCCCGTCGATACAAGCTTCAAAAACTTCCACGATATCATTCTTCATTCTTGGTAATACAACCTGTGCTTCCGGATCACCGAAACGTGCATTGTATTCCAATACCTTTGGTCCTTCTTCCGTTAACATTAAACCGAAGAAAATGATTCCCTTGAATTCTCTTCCTTCTGATGCCATGGCATCTACTGTTGCCTGATAAATATATTTCTTACAGAATTCATCAACTTCTTCTGTGTAGAACGGGCTAGGAGAGAAGGTTCCCATACCACCGGTATTTAATCCCTGATCTCCATCCTTTGCTCTCTTATGATCCTGCGCGGATGTCATAATCTTAATGGTTTTTCCATCCACATAAGATAATACCGATACTTCACGACCTGTCATGAATTCTTCAATAACAATAGTGTTTCCTGCGTCACCGAACTTCTTGTCTAACATCAGTTCGTTCACGCCGTCCATTGCTTCTTCCTTGGTATTACAAATCAACACACCCTTACCCAATGCAAGACCGTCTGCCTTTAATACGATTGGATATTTTGATGTTTCTAAATATTCCTTTGCTTCTTCCGGAGAATTAAAGTTTTCGTAAGTTGCTGTCGGAATATTGTATTTCTTCATTAAATCCTTTGAAAATGCCTTAGATCCTTCCAGAATGGCTGCATTCTTTCTTGGTCCAAAAACACGAAGTCCTTCTTTTTCAAATTCATCAACAATTCCACCTACCAAAGGATCATCCATTCCTACAACGGTTAAATCGATAGCGTTTTCCTTTGCAAATGCAACTAATTTATCAAATTCCATAGCACCAATGTTTACACATTCTGCAATCTGACCGATTCCTGCATTTCCAGGTGCACAATAAATTTTATCTACCTTTGGGCTCTTTGCCACAGCTGCTGCAATGGCATGTTCTCTTCCGCCGCTTCCAACGATTAAAACTTTCATTCTATTTTCTCCTCTGCTATTTTTCTAAACGAATCTTTTATAACAAATTATTTGCAATGGCATGAATTGCCTCCGGCAAAATCTTCCATTCTGCCTGTTCCATCACACGCTTTTGCAATGTTTCAGGAGTATCGTCCGGCAAGACTTCCACTGCCTTCTGATAAATGATTGGGCCGGTATCTGTTCCTTCATCCACGAAATGAACGGTAGCTCCGGTAACCTTAACGCCACGAGCCAGTGCTGCTTCATGAACATGTAATCCGTAAAATCCGTCTCCACAAAATGACGGAATCAGGGAAGGATGAATATTAATAATCTTTCCTTCATATTTCTTCACGAATTCCTTTGGAAGGACAACTAAAAATCCCGCAAGAACAATCAAATCTAAATTATAGGAATCTGTCACCTCAATCAAAGCCTGATTAAATGCTTCTCTTGTTTCATAATCCTTCGGTGAAACTGCTACCGCTTCAATTCCGTGATTTTTTGCTCTTTCCAAAGCATATGCGTCTTTCTTATTGCTAATCACAACTTCAATGGACGCATTTGTTATTTTTCCGGCATCAACAGCATCTAAAATTGCCTGAAGGTTTGTTCCTCCACCGGATACCATTACACCAACACGTATCATGTCTTACTCCTTCTCTATTAGATCAGTTCTGCAACCTTTTCTCCAGCTTCAATATGTCCAACAACGAAGCACTTGTCTCCTGCTGCTTCTAAGGCTTTCATGGTAGTATCTACATCTGCAGGATCCACTGCAAGAATCATACCAACACCCATATTATATGTGTTATACATCATTTCTTCTGAGATATTTCCTTTTTCTGCTAAAAGCTTAAAGATTGCTGGAACTTCATAACTGTCTTTCTTTACTACTGCTTTTACACCATCTGGAAGCATTCTAGGAATATTTTCATAGAATCCACCACCGGTAATGTGGCTACATCCCTTAATGGTAACACCTGCTTCCTTTACGTTCTTCAATGCCTTCACGTAAATTCTAGTCGGCTCAATTAAAGCTTCTCCTAAAGTTTTTCCAAGTTCATCATAGTAAGTATCCAAAGATTCCTTTGTCATATCGAATACTTTACGAACCAATGAGAATCCATTACTGTGAACACCGCTGGATGCAATACCAATCAATGCATCACCCGGCTTAATGTTTTCTCCTGTGATTAAATCTTTCTTATCTACAACACCAACAGCAAAACCTGCTAAATCGTAGTCATCTTCCGGCATTAATCCCGGATGTTCTGCAGTTTCACCACCAACTAATGCTGCACCGGACTGCTTACATCCTTCTGCCACACCGCTAACGATAGTAGCAATCTTTTCAGGATAGTTCTTTCCACATGCAATGTAATCCAGGAAGAATAATGGTTCTCCACCGGAGCACGCAATATCATTTACACACATTGCCACAGCATCAATACCGATGGTATCATGCTTATCCATAACAAATGCTAATTTCACCTTTGTTCCACAACCGTCTGTACCGGATAATAAAACTGGTTCTTCCATGTTCTTAATTCCTGATAAATCAAAAGCACCTGCAAAACCACCGATTCCACCTAATACTTCTGGTCTCATCGTTCCTTTAATGCTTTCCTTCATCAATTCAACTGACTTGTATCCTGCTTCAATATCTACTCCGGATGTCTTGTAATCCATATGATAATCTCCTTCTCTTGTTTAAAAATTTTTCTATGGTTCCTATTAATAATTCTTATAGCCTACTTCATCAAGACGTTCTGCTTTTTCCACAACAGAGTTTTTCATTTCTTCGCTGAAGTCTTTTAATTTCTTTAATAACTCAGCATCAGAAGTTGCAAGAATTTTTGCTGCAAGAATTCCTGCGTTCTGTCCGCCATTAATGGCTACTGTTGCAACCGGGATTCCGGATGGCATCTGTACGATTGAGTAAAGAGAATCTACTCCACCTAAGTCAGAAGTCTTCATTGGAATACCAATAACCGGCATTGGGAACAATGCTGCACACATTCCCGGTAAATGAGCTGCCTTTCCTGCACCTGCAATGATCACCTTAATTCCTCTGTCCTCAGCACCCTTTGCCCATTCAAAGAAAATATCCGGTTCTCTGTGCGCTGAAATAATGGTCATTTCATATTCAACTCCCACCTTGTCTAAAAATTCAGCTGCCTTACTCATGATTGGTAAGTCTGAATCACTTCCCATAACAATTCCTACTTTAGCCATTCGTTTTCTCCTTTTTATCTATTCATCACTATTGTTAAAATTTAAACGCTCTTTCTATTGTAACATATTCCCTTAAAAAAGGAAGCCGAAATCCCCTTTATTCTGAAAAACTTTTCGATTCATCAAAGGGTTCATTCAAAAATTCCGTTCCTTCCAAAACGAATCTGCCCTCTTGAATGATGACAATTTCTTTCCCTTCTTCTGTCACTGCTGTAATTTCACCCAGTTCATCATACGGAATGGTAATATCAGTGTGACAACCAAAATACGCCTTTGACAGATCGGTCTTTCTCAAAATGGAAATCTCATTATCTCTGGCAATAATTTCCTTTCCATCCGGATTAAACACCGGCACATCCTCTTCCCAACTGTAACAGGTGTCTCCCACAGCAAAGTGCGGTCCCATTTTTTCCACAATCAGAATTGGCAATTTATAAACCACATCATATTTATTTGCAATCACGTAGGCTGTGGTGTTCGTTCCAATGGCAAACTCGCCAATCGGCAATGTCTCGTGATTAAACAGGATATTGTCCTGAATGTATTTCTTATTTTCACTTTCCTCCGCAAAATTGCCACAGGTATAAGACTTTATTTTTCCGTCTTCGAAATCAATTTCCAGATCAATGAATTTCAATCCATTCAAATAAACCTGACTCACATGGAGTTTTCCATTAGTTCCCGTCAGTTGCGGAGACGTGAACACCTCTCCCAACGGAATATTAACATCTGCCACGCAATTTTCGAAATTACTCTCTTTTTCCGGATGTTTCAGCGGATGTAATTGCACATTCATATAAGTCTGATTCTCCCCTCGGCCAACAACCCGAACATATTCTGCCTGATCCAAAGTGTCAATGATTTTCTGCTGTACCTTCTCATACTTTGCCGCATCCAGCGTATTGATGCGGATGGTTTCCTCGAACATTTCCTCAAAGTTTTCTCCGAACTCCGGTATCGGAAAGGCAATAATGGTAAAGCTTCGCTCCTCCCCTTTAATGTACTGTTGAGTAATCTGTGCCGCATCGTTCATGTATTGTACTTTCAGTTTCTGCTGTTCTTCCGAAAGACTGATGGCTTCTTTTTTGCTTTCCGGCTCAAAAGGTGTTTCTCCGAAAATTTCAATCACCGCCGGTCCAGCCATTCCTTGTGCCATTTTCTTTCGAGTCTCAAAGGCCTGCTTTCGCACTTCCAGGCTTCGCTTCACATAAGCCTTATCCAGATACAATCCCTGATCATTTTTATGGTCAAAGGAATACTGAGGATTCACTTCTGTAGAAACCACACCACCGGCATAAATTACCGGTTTCAGTCCCATCCGGGCAAAATTCTCGATTGCCTTTCTGACAATTCGTTCAAAGCCAATATTATATCGAACCTGTACGGTTTCTTTTTGGTCCAATGGCTTTCCTGCTTTTACAAAACCTACACGATATCCTTCCGTATATGTGGAAGCAATCCGTTCAATCTTCTCCTCGGAAAGTCCATTCAAAAACTGCGCCATCTTTCTTTCATTGTCACCAATATGCTCTCCATATCGGTATAAGTAACGTAGGTCCTCTAAATCACTTTCCATAACGATTTTGGTATAATAATCGTTATCCGGATTGATAATGGCATCCACCTGCTGGTCCACAAAAATTTCCGTATTATCCTTTTCATAGGAATACATCGTTTCAAAAATATCTTTTTCTTCCACATCATCCAGTTCTTCAAAGTAATTGTAGATTTCAATAAACAATTCCATCTGAAGCACCATTCGCTCCGTTTCCTGCTTCACTGCATTCCGAATCAGTCTGCGATTGCCCACATGAAGGTAACAAAGCAATGCGCCATAGGTTTCTCCCAATTGTTCCACAGCATAGGCCGGATTCGCATAACTTTTCTCATAGTTTTCTTTTATCAGTTCCTCATATAGGGATTGATTGATTTCTTCCAGTTCTTCCATAGACAAAGTTCCGTAAGTTCCTGACTGTACCATCTGGTACAACCCATCAATTCGTTCCAGAAGTTCTGCATTTTTATTAAAAAAATCTGCAAAAGGTGCCTTAACAGCACCTTCCTTTTGTATCTCCCTAATTCGCTCTATTGAAATATCATATCTTTCTCTAATAATATCCATCACGCTCTCCCATTTTAAATATAAGTCATATACAATCCAAGAATCCCAATCCAAATGGATGCATTTAAAATCGTTCCGATGTAGGAATATCGGAAAAACTTATCCGTTTCCTTGAAACTATTGATTCCAATCACAAATCCTACCGCTGCTGAAATCATGACCAGAAGCATCATGACTCCCACATAAATTCCCGCATGTCCCCGTTTCGAAACTGAAGCGGTAATAGTCAAAATAATCAGGAAGATATGTATCAGCCCCATCAGCGTTGCAATTCGTCCCCCCTCGGTATATTTTGTTAACGGAATATGTCTGGCTTTTTTTGCATCTCTTTCTTCTCTCGTTTTTTTCTTCCAAAAGATCATGAAGTTACCCCTTCTTACCCTTTACTATTTTTCTACCGATTACAAAAACAATGTATCCAATCATTCCCCCCAGCGTATTTAGCAGAATATCATCTACATCAAACGCACCTACTTTCGCAATCACTTGTGCTGTCTCAACCAAAATGCTAAACACACAGGCTAACATGGTTACCGTCACGCCATTTTTATAGCCACGCTTATGAGACAATGTCGGCAACAAAAAGCCAAATGGGATAAAGCATATAACATTTCCCAATAAATTGATTAATGTTACATGCCATCCATATGCGCCACGCATATTCCAGAATCTTTGAATTTCTGAACCCACATGTAAATTATATCGGTAATTCTTGCTAATCAGCGTTCGATCCAGTGTTTCAGAAAAGAACATAAAGTAAAGTGCCAGCATCATATACAGGACGAAAAGTATTCGTCCGATGATGGTCACTCTTCTCGACTTTTTCGCCATTATTTTGCTCCATACTGTTCATAGTAAGCATCAATCGCTGTCTTGATTTCATCATTGATTACAACACGCCCGTTGCATTCCTTGTTATAAAGACATTCCACAACATCTTCCATAGTTACAATGGCATTTGCATCAAATCCATATTTTTCCTTGATTTCGTCCAAGGCACTCTTGTCACTTTCACGACCTTTCTCCATACGATTTAAGGATACCATTAACCCAAGAATTTCCACATCCCCCTGTGCCTTAATGATTGGGAAAGTTTCTTCAATAGACTTTCCGGATGTGGTAACGTCTTCAATAATGACAACCTTATCCCCATCCTTAATATTACTTCCCAAAAGAATTCCGGCATCACCGTGATCCTTTGCTTCTTTTCTATTAGAACAATATCTGATTTCCTTTCCATATAACTCGCTAAAAGCGATGCAAGTTGCCACGCCCAAAGGAATTCCCTTATATGCCGGTCCGAATAAAACATCAAAGTCATCCCCATAATGTTCATGAATTGCCTTTGCGTAATACTGACCTAATTTATGTAACTGAGAACCTGTAACATAAGCTCCTGCATTCATAAAGAACGGAGACTTTCTTCCACTCTTTAATGTGAATTCTCCGAACTTTAATACATCACTTTCCACCATAAATTCTATAAATTCCTGCTTATATGCTTCCATTTTAATTCTCCTTTATTTTCATTTTTAACGTCTATTATCTTAACACGAAAGTAAAACTTAAACAATCCGTATTTCGCCGACCTGACTATCGCCAGATTTCTGCCGATACCGGAAATTCAAAATAGGTATCCGGGAAAGGTTCCTTCTTCAGTGTGAAATGCCACCATTCACAATCAATCGGATCAAATCCGTTCTGAACCATCAGTTTCTGAAGTAACATTCGGTTCGCATGTTGCTCCGGCGTCACATCCTTGCAATCCGGATGAGATTTTTCTCCAAAGAAATCAAAAGCACTTCCCATATCAATTTCCTTTCCGGTTTTCATCTCCAGTAAAGTCAAATCAATCGTACTTCCTCGACTATGACTAGATTGTGCTGCAATATATCCTTTCTGAAATAATTCCTGTTTTTCCAGATCCGGATAAAAGAATGGTTTCATTCTCTGATCTAAATCTTCAATTCCCCAGAACACAAAATGTTTCACTGCCTTCACCGGGCGGTAAGCATCATAAATCTTCAACCGATATCCCAACGCCATGGCCTGATTACTCACGGTCTTCAGGGCTCTTGCCGCATCCCGGGTCAAAATTGCACAAGGTTCCTCATAACCATCAATACGGTCTCCCACAAAATTAAATGTGGAAAAATATCTGATTTCCTGGATGATTTCCGGAACAAAATCAGATAGTAGCACGAATCTCGACGTGTCCATCACAACCTGACTTTTATAATCCTTTTCCATAAGCAACACCTCTTATCTTTCAATCCTTATTCGTTCCAATACTCCATTGTACTTTCATCCAGTCCAATATTAGAACCTCTAAAGGTTGGATTCTTTCCTTCTTTTTTCTGCTTCTCATAATCCCGCAATGCGTCAATGGCAACTTTTCCCAAAAGCATGCAGGCCGGAAGATTAATCAATGTCATTCCACCCATTGTAATATCAGCCATTGCCCAGGCTGCATCCATTGGAATCATCGTTCCGACAAATATAATTCCGATACATATGATTTTGAAAATTGCCTTGAATCTATTGGAAGGCTCTTTCTTATGATTCAAAAAAATCAATGCATTATCCACATAATATAAATTTCCCAGTAAAGTGGTAAAGGCGAAAAGAATCATTGCAATCGTAATAAACAGGGGACCAACCTTCCCAAACACTGTGGAAATTGCATTCTGTACATACATTGCTCCTGAAACTTCTTTAGTGTGAGGAACCCCACTGGCCAAACACATTAGTGCAGTAGCAGTGCATAATAATAACGTATCCATATATACTGATAAGGTCTGTACCAAACCCTGTTTTGCAGGATGGCTTACATGAGCTGATGCTGAAGCATTTGGTGCTGAACCAACACCTGCTTCGTTGGAATACAATCCTCGCTTTACTCCATAAATCAGACAAGAGCCTGCAACACCACCAAAAATAGCCTTAAAGTCAAACGCATCCCGAATTATTTCCATAAACATGGCCGGTACATGCTGAATATGAAAAATAATGACAATTAATGAAATAATCACATAAGACACGCCCATAAGTGGAACAATGACACTCGTCATTTTAACGATTCTTTTTCCTCCGCCAAGCAGACAATATCCAACAAGTACCGCTAAGATTGCACCAATGATAACCGGCGTTTTTGCTTCATCATAAAAGGAATACACTTTAAATGTAGACTGAAGATTATAGGAGCAAAGCAGATTAAATCCTACTGCATATGTTGCAATCAGAAAGATGCAAAACAGCACCG
Organism: uncultured Lachnospiraceae bacterium; assembly: GCA_902766735.1. Taxonomy (GTDB): domain Bacteria; phylum Bacillota; class Clostridia; order Lachnospirales; family Lachnospiraceae; genus Eubacterium_G. Next base: position 5,929 of record CACXEU010000058.1, on the reverse strand, counting down.
CCAACCAATGAGCGTTCAACGCCTTTTCTATGTAGTAAGCCGGACCACCATAACACGCTCCGTCTTTATCTTTTCGCTTAAAAATCTGTGCCAATGTACTTTCCATAAATGCAGAAGACGCTCCAATGATACACATGATCCACATCCAAAAACATGCCCCTGGTCCGCCCAAACAGATTGCCGTGGATACCCCAATAATATTACCGGTTCCAACGCGGGATGCCGTAGAAACCATCAATGCCTGAAAGGATGATACCTTTCCGTCACCGGATGGCTCCATTACCAATCGACAGGATTCCCGAAACATTCGAATCTGAACACCTCTTGTAAGTACTGTAAAATAGATTCCTGCCACTGACATCACCACAATCAGGATAGGATAATACATCACCTCATCCACTTTATTTAAAATCGTTAATATTACCGAGCCCATAACTACCTCTTTCCAATGATTTTATCTTAATTGTTCCAGCCACTGTTTCATTTCTTCCTCGTCCGCTCCACGGAAAAGTTTTGCTCCAACAATTTCTGCCGTATCACTCAGATATGGTTTCAGTTTTTCCGGAGATTTTGTAATATCGCTTCCGCCGGATGTGGCAAACAATGCGATTTTCTTTCCTGAAAAATCGTAATCCTTTACAAAAGTATTGATAATATTGGGTGCTCCATAATACCAGATTGGGAAACCAATCAAGATCAGATCATACTCTGACATATTCTCCACACGACCTTCAACCGGCACGTCCTTCTTACCAAATTTTTCCTTATTGCATCGTGCCATCGGATTCATCCATTTCAAATCCGCGTCCGTATAAGGAACCTGTGGTTTGATTTCAAATAAATCTGCATTTCCAATCTTAGCAAGTTCCTTAGCAACCTTTCCGGTTACACCACTTGCCGAAAAATATGTTACTAACATTTTACTCATAAATTTCACCTCTTTCTTTTATCGTTTTATGAATTTATATTTTCCTTTTCCATAACGGTTCTGTCTAAAACATCTACTCTCTTTTTATAATTTACAATAAATATTCCCATACAAACCAGAATCAATGCTACCAATACCTGCCATCCTAACTGGTTGCTTTCTCCTAACAGCCAGAAGGAAAGAATCACACCAAACACCGGATTCATAAACTTACAAGTGGACACCTTTGACACATCATTGTATTTCAAAAGGATTCCCCAAAGGGTATAAGCCATTGCCGAAATAAATCCCATGTATAACAACAGGCACATGCCTCCCAACGAAAATCCGCTTAAATGTCCACCAACGCTTGCACCGACAATCGCCATCACAAGACCACCGAAAAAGAACTGATATCCACTGAGCATCACTACATCAGAGTCTGCAGAAAACTTTTTGATGTACCCGGATGCCATCGCCGTACAAAAGGCTGCAATCAGCACAAAACCTTCTCCCTGTAAGCTAAAATCCAAATCAATGCTCTCTCCATTCAGATTTACCAAAATAATCCCGGCAAATCCGAGGATACTTCCCAGCACTTTTTTTGCTGTCAGTTTCTCCTGTTTAAATCCCCAGCAGCAAACCAGCAAGGTCAAAAAAGTCCCCGAACCGGTAATAATGGATGACTTCACACCTGTAGTGTGTGCCAATCCAATATAGAAAAATACATACTGGGTTATCGTCTGAAATGCACTGAGGGTAGCAATTCGCTTCGGATGCATCGGTTTAATGAATTTCCGGTTTGTTACGCTGGAAAATAAAATCACCATCATTCCTGCTATGGTAAATCTGCATCCGGCAAATAAAATTTGGGAAGCGGTATCGCCTCCAGAAATATGAAATAACTGATAGCCAATCTTAATACAAGGGAAAGCCGAACCCCAAAGGAAACAACAAATCATTGCTCCGAAAATCATCATCGGCAAATTTTCCCACTTACTCTTTTCCATTTTTCTGTCTTCCTAACTTCGTATTTTATTTCTTTACCTTCTCAATGGTTTGTCCATGATCCATCTGATAAATGGCAAACCAATGACACGAATTTTCCGTTAAATCAATTTCAAATTTCTGTGGTTTTGTCTTCTTATCCTTTGCCACATAAAAAATCGTCTGACCTAAACGGTCACTGTATTTGTACTCTGATGGTTTCCATGAATCTTCATAGTACGTACTGTCAGCATTTCCAATAAATTCACTGCTTCCATCCTTACTGCTCTTCAGAGTAAATCCATCACTCAAATGATAATACACTGCCAGAACTTTTGGAATTTCGCTTTTTCCGTAACCGTGTTCTTTCAAATAACGGTACGATGCGCAGGAGACATAAGCCGACCAAACCAATGCAATCACTAATGCAATTTCCAAAACAATAAAAATCTTTCTCATAATTTTCCTTACAAGTTTCATTTTCTTTTTCCCTTCCATAAAAATGTAATTTTTCTTTCTTTCATAATTTTATCACACAACAATAGTCTTTCCCACCCTAATTCTTTGATTATTCTTTTCAATTCCGATATACTATTTTATGATTCAAAAAAATTATAATTCTTTCGATCCACCGAGGTACTTATGAGTGAAATTAAAATTATCCGTTCCAATCGAAAAACATTGGCCATAGAAATTACCAAGGAAGCAGAAGTCCTTGTCCGTGCTCCTTACCACCTTTCTACGGTAGAAATCCAGAAATTCATTGTAGAAAAGCAAGATTGGATTCTAAAGCATGTGCGAAAACGTATGGACGAACTTCAGGAAAAAGAAAACACACCGGCAATAACTTTGTCGCCTGCCGATGTGCAAAAACTTGCGAAAGAAGCCTGTTCCTATATTCCGGAACGGGTTCGCTACTTTGCGCCTTTGATTGGTGTGACTTATGGACGCATCACCATCCGGAATCAGAAAACCCGTTGGGGAAGCTGCAGTTCCAAAGGCAATTTGAACTTTAATTGCCTTCTGATGCTTACCCCGAAAGAAGTCATTGATTATGTTGTGGTGCACGAACTGTGTCACCGTTTAGAAATGAACCACTCACCGAAATTCTGGGCAGAAGTGGAAAAGATTTTGCCAGATTATAAACTTCATAGAAAATGGTTGAAAGACAACGGTGGCAAACTAATTGATGCAATGACACATCAATAAGTCATTTCCCAAAAGACGCTCGATCCACGCGAAGTTCATCTTCTTCCACGTGACATCCCAAGTACAAAATCCGCACTCCTGCAGCTTTTGCCTCTTCCAAAGCAACACCAAACTCCGGATGAGTTTCCACATTTGGCAACACCTGATGAACCCCTTCCATCTGAATCACAAAAGCTGCAATGCATTCGTATCCCTCTCCTCTTGCCTTTGCAAGTTCCCGCAAGTGTTTTACTCCACGCTCTGTGGGTGCATCTGGGAAATATCCGATTCCATCCACTTCCAAGGTACATCCCTTTACTTCCATCAGATATTTTTTTTCACCCTTTTCCATATAGAAATCAATTCTGGATTTTCCAAAAGTATATTCCGGCTTGATAAAGTCGTAATCCTGTTCTTTCAGCCACTCATAAGCCACCTTGTTGGGTGCCTGACTATCCATATTAATAAGGCCCAACCCTTCCTTATAAACCGCAATTAAATCATACTTTGTTTTTCGATTCGGATTGTCGCTAATTTCCAAAATCACTTCACTGTCAGGAAGAAGAAGTTCCTTGCACCTTCCTGTATTTTTTACATGTACCGTTTCTAAAATTCCTTCTACCATCACTTTTGCAATAAACCGATTCGGTCTGTTTTGAAATTTTCCGTGAATAATATTCTGATACTTCATGCTTTCCTCTTATCTGAAATATGGGCAGAACGATTCCAATCATTCTGCCCATTTCTTTTTTAATTATAAATCCAGTCCCTTTGCCGCATCGCATCCAAGTACAATGTTCATACACTGAATTGCCGCACCGGAAGCACCTTTTCCTAAGTTATCAAACTGGGAAGAAACAACAATTCGTTCTTCGTTTCCAGTGACATATATCTTTAATCCGTCCCAGCCGGACTTTTCATTTCCTGCTAAAAATCCGCTGGCTGCAATCTCATCGCCTGCCGCACTGACTTCGATAAACTCCTGTCCCTTGTAATATTCTGCGTAGTACTTCAGCAGTTCCTCCGGAGTCACTTTCTTTTCCAGCATATCTGTAAACAATGGAACGGACACCAACATTCCACTATAATAATCATCAATGATTGGCGAGAATAACGGAGTGCGCTCCAAGCCGGTAATAGCCTTCATTTCTTTCAAATGCTTATGCTGCTGTGTCAGAGCATATTCTCTTCCGGCAGAAAGCTGGCTTGGTCTGTCTTCACTTTCATAGGCGGCGATTGTTTTCTTTCCTGCTCCACTGTATCCTGAAAGTGCAAAGCTGCTGACCGGATAATCTTTTGGAAGAATTCCCCCGGCAATCAACGGATACACCAATGAAATAAACCCTGTGGCATAACATCCCGGAACTGCAATTCGCTTTCCGTTTTTAATGGCATCTTTATGCCCCTCTGATAATTCAGGGAATCCATAGGCCCAGCCTTCTTCTGTTCTGTGTGCTGTAGAAGCATCAATGATAACCACATCATCATTTTCCACTAAAGACACAGACTCTTTCGAAGCTACATCCGGCAAACATAAAAATGTAATATCTGATGCATTAATCATCTTTTTTCTCTCTTCCGGATCTTTTCTCAACTCCGGATTGATTTTCAATAATTCGATATCATCACGCTTTTGAAATCTTTCATTAATACGAAGTCCAGTCGTTCCTTCGCTACCATCTATAAATACTTTTGTCTTCATAATCTTGTACTTCCTTTCTTTCAAACACGCTTCTGATTATACATCAACTGCCTGTGAAAATCTATTCCTTTATCGAATAAAGTGTGTCGGCTGCCATTCTTCTTTTTCCGGCAACCCGTATTTTTCTCTTCCAAGAGCAATACTCTTCATAAGGAACGTCATATTTCTTGCCAAGACTCTCATTGTCTGCAATCCTTCTAAATCCTGCTCTGCATCCCCCGGTTCCCTTCCATGGACACTGTTCCAATATTGACTGGAAGCCACCGGCATCCCGCATATTGTAAAGTATTTATTTAACTCATCAAAAGTTGCAGAGCAACCTCCGCGCCGTGCCACTGTTACACTTGCCCCAACCTTCATTGTCTTATCAAAATGCGTACTGTAGAATAATCTGTCTAAGGTCGCAATCAATGTAGCATTGGCCGAAGCATAATAAACCGGTGTAGCCACAACCAAACCGTCTGCCTCTTCAAACTTTGGAGCCAATTCATTTACTACATCATCAAAGATACACTTTCCTTTTGTAAAACAGTTTCCACAGGCGATACACCCTCTGACATCCTTATTGCCAACCTGTACAATTTCTGTTTCAATTCCTTCCTTCTCAAACACTTGAACCATTTCATTTACTGCAATGGTTGTATTTCCGCCTACTCGCGGGCTTCCGTTAATAATTAATACTTTCATGTGGTTCCTCCTTTACTTAATTTCTATCTCCATCCACATAGACATCCATGATTTTCTCGCGCCGCCTTCAGTTTCTGCACAACTTCGAAGTTGTGCGTTTCTATAAGCGGTGCGCAGATGAGCCGAATTGCCTGTGGGGAACTTGCTCACCAAAAGGCATATTTCGGCGAAGATGCATAGCGCGACAGCGCGACATGAGCATGTAGCACAGCGAAATGCGAATGGCACCGCGATAACCCGGAAATCGCGCGTTTCTACGTGCGTTTCCTGTTTTTTTCATTTTCGCACGTAGTTTAGCCTTCCCCTCTACCTGCGTTTTCTAACTTTTTCATTTTCGCACGTAGTTTAGCCTTTCCCCATACCTGCGTTTCCCGGATTTTTTATTTTCGCACGTAGTTTAGTCTTATCCTCTACGTGTGTTTTCTATGTTTTCCATTTTCGCACGTAATTTAGTCTTT
>CACXEU010000057.1 GCA_902766735.1 uncultured Lachnospiraceae bacterium | reverse complement strand
GTATCACTGTACTTTGTATAAATGATGGATGTCCACCAGTCATTGGATGGAATTGCCTTTGTTACATTAGCGGTTACATATTTTGGTTCTCTTGGCTGTAACAGGTTTGCATCATCAATAACATAGCTTCCTTTTCCTTTATTGACAACGGTCTGTTCCGGAATGTTTGGAATCTGGTATGTTACCCGATCATCACCATTCTGGTAATCGTATACCTGGATTTCACGAATAGAGTAACCAGAGCCGCGTCCCATCAAAATCCCCTGTACTCTGACATAACGTACATTCTGCGCATAGATTTCAATATCTTCATCTTCTCCGTTTCCTTCTAACTGTCTGTAAACTGTGGTGAAGTGTTCTCCATCTTCAGAAACTTGTAAATCCCAAATATTACCATATTCAGTCTGCCACTGAACTTTAACACGACCGATGGTGTGCTTTGAACCTAAATCAACGGTTAAGTTCTGATTGCAGGCATCTGCTACTTTATCCTGACTTTCTGACAACCAGTATGATTCATAATCATCATCTACTGCATTACTGCCTGCCAAAGGATTAGCAGCCCACCAAGGTTGAGAATACGATGATACACTTACATTCTTTCCTAATGCAATATTCTCTGCCGGAGATACCGGTTGAACACATTGATTATCACCAATACCGTAAACCTGAACTTCTCTGATGGAAGCGCCCCATCCTGATTTCTTATCATCAGAATAAGCCTGTGATTTACTGTAATTGATTAAGATTCGAACATATCTTCCTTTTTTGGCCGTTAAGCGATAAGCATCTGCCGCATCGGTTGATAACACATCTTCGTAATAACTATAGTCCACAGTTCCATCACTACGAAGAACATTTTTTACGTCACCACCGGTGCCGTTTGTTGTTTCATACACTGTTGTCCAGTTAATTTCATCATCCGAAACCAATACCTTATAAGCCACACCATAGCTGGCATCATTCTGCCAGTCGATGACGACTTTACTGATATCGGCCTTTCCTCCCAAGTCTACATCCAGCCACTGATCTGCTTTGTTCGCCGCTGCACCCCACTGGGTTCCTAATCTTCCGTCGGTTGCAAAGCTTGCAATATCTCCGCCGTTGGCAGAAGATGCATAAGCAGGTCTGTCTGAAGATAACAGCCAAGGCACTGAACGATCAACAGCCTTGACTTCTGTTTGCTGCAACTGGAGACTTCCCATGACCATTGCAGCACTGAGCACTACCGCCATAGAGCTCTTGAGCATTTTAACATGCTTTCTCATATAACTTTCCTCCTTAAATAATTGAAAAAACTACTACTAAAGTTCTTCATTATTAGAAAAAAGAAACACAATAAATTCCCTTTCCCGTCACAATACTGCAGTTATTGCTATACTAATAATTCTAGGTAAAAAAAACGTTTTCTGCAATTATCTGATATTTTTTTATTGTTTTTTGTTTGTTTTTTGTGCAATGTGCACATAGCTGTTCTTATGTTAGCGTAGTAACATTTTATTTTTTCGTAGTTTTGAACATCCATTTATTTTTTAGGGTTTCTTTTTTTTATGTCCCCTTTTTTTATTTTTTCAAAATACCGAAAAAAACATTTTTAAAATTTCACTCCCAAAATGTTCCCGTTCACATTTTTGGGCAAAGTAAAAAGAAGGATGGATTCCACCCTTCTTTTGCTTCGTTTATCTCATTTTTACCACTAGTTTCATCACAAAATGCTTCGCCTTCGATGCATTTTTAACTTTCACTATGACCTCATACCGTTTTCCTTTTTTCCATCGTAGTGTGTTTCCTGTACTCTTTTTTCCCTGTAGTTTCACCTCAACTTCGTCCACAACCCATCCTTTCTTCAATTGTAATTTCAGCGGAATCTTTTTTAGTTTCAAACAATCTCTTTTTCTAAATACAATTGCTTTCTTTTTTCCTTTATTGATTTTCACCGAAACCTTTCCTAACTTTATATACCTGATTGGATTTTTCTTTCCTAATTCCGTAAGTTGTCCCGTCAACTGATATTGCTTTAATTCTGCAGAAGACTCACACACAACAAATGGTGCAAGTTTTGCTGTCTCCTTATAAATCAAGATTCCTTTTTGGATTTTCAGTGTTTGATCATTATGACCGGTTTCTGATTTAATCTTTTCTTCCAACACAGTAAAATCCTTATAATCCTTTAGTTGATATTTATAGCTTTTCCACTTTAGGGCACAACAAACTCTTTCTTGTGCACGTGTACATAAATACGCACTCTTATGTACCTTTTTTAAATTCAAGCGATGTTCTGTATACCTGTCAAAGTATATAAAAAATCTAAATTCTCTGGAATACCCCGGATGATTAAAATATGCCATCACATACCCCTGAGATTCATTCATGTTTTGAATCTCAATATTTTCTAACTTCCATCCTGACTGTACTGTAAATCCAGGCTGTAATTTTTCTATCGATTTATTCGTATAGATTGTTTCTTCCCACTGATTTACGTTTTGAATCTGAGTCGTTCCCAGATACGCTGTCTTAATCGGAGAGTTTTTCAAAACTGTAATTTCTTTTCTTAATGTCTTCTTATGACCTTCATCATCAGAAATCTCACAAATAATTGTTGTTTTTCCCGGTTTTATATTAAACATTGCCTTCCGTTCCAGTGGGCCATATGTAAAAATAATGCAACCACTTTGATTTTGTTCTATCATTGAATGAAATGTTGCCACGTTCTGATTGATGGAACTCCATTTATAATGAAATTTGTCATATAATTCATCATAACCTTTTTCCTTTTGTGGATTTATTTTATCTTCCGTCAGAGAAAAATTTGCGTGTTTCTCAAAGGAAACAAAAACATCATATCCACTGATTTCCAAATTATCTACCAGTTCCTCAAAACTTTTCCCCCAGACCTCAGGAGCATCATCTCTCATACTTTCCCCCTTTATTCCATGTGAAAGGAGCGATAATACGATTGTCATAGTTAAAATCATACACCATAACTTTTTTAATTGTTTCATCCCATATACCTCGTTTTTAACTCTTATACTCATAAGAATCCTTTTTTGTTTCAAAATGTTATTATTTCACAAAAAAAAGAGAATGATTAAACATTCTCCTTTTAACAGTTTTCATATTTACCTTTTCATTATTTTCACATGAACTTTCGTTCCTTTAAAAGCCTTCTTCCCAATCTTATTGAGTGCACACCCTTTTGCTTTCTTTACAGTCTTAAGATTCCAACAATTCAAAAAAGCATATTTACCAATTGTTTTTACGCTCTTTGGAATCACCAAAGTTTTCATAAAACAATTCCCTTTATAATAATCCGAAAAATTATAATCATCATCTTCCTGACTGGTCATATTAAAAACTGTAAATGCATATGGAGCAATTCCCTTTGTTCCTTTAGGAATGACAACCTTTTTCTTTTTCCCTGAGTAACGAACCACGTATTTCTTGTAAATAAACATTCCGTTCTTATACTTTCCAACGCTTTTTGGTGTTTTAATTCCTGATGCTTTTACATTCTTGAAATATTCCAGCATTTCTGACATCATTTTTACAGAAAGTTTCTTTCCTTTCAACGTAAGAGAGTTCAATGCAATATCACAATGAAACTCAAAATAATCCGCTTCATCACAACAAATTTTTTTCAATGATTTTGGCAATACCAATTTTTTTAGTGGAATATTTTTATCTCCATCAGAGCAAGCATAATCAAAATCAATATTTCCCCATTCAAAAATAGCAGACATATTCAAGGTTTCAATCCCCTCTGGAACAGTATATTCTTTTTCATTAAAAGGAATTGCCAGTAATGTTTTTCCATCTGTGGAAATTTTTGCACCATTTACAATGACGTAATCTTCATCGACATCATAAACATATCCTTTATTTATTTCAGATTGTGAAACTTTTCCTGGATGATAAACGGTTCTCCCTTGCGAATCCACATATGTAGTTGTTTTTGTCCCGATACGCATCTTCTTTCCATCGACAACAGGTAAATTTTTCAAAATTCTGTCCATATATACCTTATGTATATCTTCATAATGATCATAATCACAATCACTTTCCGGGGAATAATCAGGATCAATCCCTACTGTTGTTTGAACATTTTCAAATGCCTGCACCGGCACATTCATAACAGTCATTCCTAAACTGCTAATTCCTATCATTGCTGCAATCAATAAACTAAATACTCTCATATTTTTATACTCCTTAAGTTTTTTATACTATTAAAACGTATGAAAATCATAAAATATTTCATACTCTAAAAAAGTCCTGAACAAACAGGACTTTTTTATCTCTATTTCATTACAATATTTACGATTCTTCCAGGAACATAAATTTCTTTAACAATATTTCCGGAAAGCTTATCACCTAATGCTTCCTTACCCTGAGCAATGGCATCCTCTTTTGAAATATCCTTAGGGATTCCAATAACTGCCTTTGTCTTTCCGTTAATCTGAACAGGAATTTCAATGACATCATCCACAGTCTTTGCTTCATCATATGTTGGCCATGATTCAAAAGCAATGGTATCATTGTGTCCCATCTTCTCCCAGATTTCTTCACCAACATGCGGGCAAATACAAGAGAACATCTTAATTAATCCTTCTGCATATTCTCTTGGACATTTTCCTTCTTTGTATACTTCATTTACAAAAATCATCATCTGACTGATAGCTGTATTGTATCCTAATTCCTCAAAGTCGTTAGTTACTTTCTTAACGGTCTGATGGTAAACCTTTGTCAGCTTGTCATCATTTTCTTCCGTAATATTTCCAGGTTCTGTAAAGAATGTCCAGACTCTGTTAATGAATCGTTTGGCCCCCTGAACATTGTTGGAATTCCATGGTTTGGATACTTCCAAAGGTCCCATGAACATTTCGTAAAGTCTTAAGGTATCTGCGCCAAAATCTCTTACGATATCACTTGGGTCAACAACAAATTCCGGGAAACGTTTACCCATCTTGATTCCGTTTTCTCCTAAAATCATTCCCTGGTGTACTAACTTCTTAAATGGTTCCTTTACAGGAGAAAGACCTTCATCATAAAGGAATCTGTTCCAGATTCTGGAATAAATCAAGTGACCTACTGCATGTTCCGGACCACCCACATATAAGTCTACCGGAAGCCAATGCTTCAGTAATTCCTGATTTGCAAATTCCTTTTCATTATCAGGGTCAATATATCTCATATAGTACCAGGAAGATCCGGCAGAACCAGGCATGGTAGATGTTTCTCTCTTACCTTTCACGCCATTTGCATCATACTGCTTCCATTCTGTGGCATTTTCCAACGGTGCCTTACCGTTCTTTCCTTTGTAATCATCTAATTCCGGAAGAACTAATGGTAATTCTTCATCCGGAAGAACATAGATTTCCCCATCTTCTTTGTAGACACAAGGAACCGGTTCGCCCCAATATCTCTGACGTGCAAAAATCCATTCACGGAACTTATAATTAACCTTTTCTCTGGCAACGCCCTGTTTTACAAGTTTTTCTGTAATGGCAACTTTTGCTTCTTCCACAGTAAGGCCTGTAAATTCCTCAGAGTTTACTAACTTACATCCTTTTCCAAGATAATCCTGCTTTTCAAATGCACATTCAGAAACATCTCTTCCTTCGATAACCTGAATCATGTCAATGTTATGAACCTGAGCATATTCAAAGTCTCTCTGGTCATGACTTGGAACCGCCATAACCGCACCGGTACCATAGCTTGCTAAAACGAAATCACCGATGAATAATGGAACTTCCTTTCCGTTTACAGGATTGATTGCATAAAGCCCTTCTAATTTACAGCCGGACTTTGTCTTATTTAAATCAGTACGATCCAAATCGCTCTTCTTTAATGTTTCATCAATGTATGCCTGAACTTCTTCCTTATTTTCTACTCTGTCCATTAAGCCCTTTACGATTTCTCCATCCGGAGCAAGAACCATGAATGTAATACCGTAGATAGTTTCAATACAGGTTGTGAAAATAGAGAACTTTCCACCACCAACAATATCAAAATCAACTTCCACACCGGTGGATTTACCAATCCAGTTTCTCTGGATTTCTTTCGTTGATTCCGGCCAGTCAATCTCATCCAGCCCTTCTAATAATTTTTCAGCAAAAGCAGCCTGATCAATAACCCACTGCTTCATATTCTTTCTTACAACCGGGAAGCCGCCACGTTCTGATTTTCCGTCAATGACTTCATCGTTGGAAAGAACGGTTCCTAATTCTTCACACCAGTTTACAGGCATGTCGACTAACTTCGCATATCCCTTTAAGAATAACTGCTTAAAAATCCACTGGGTCCATTTATAGAATTTTGGATCAGAAGTTGCAAGAACCTTTGTCCAATCATAGTCAAAACCTAATTCCTTAAGCTGCTTGGAAAATGTCTGAATATTTTTCTGGGTAAATCCGTTTGGATGATTTCCTGTATTTACTGCATACTGTTCCGCCGGGAGTCCAAAGGAATCATATCCCATTGGATGCAATACATTATATCCCTGCATTCTCTTCATTCTGGACATGATATCCGTGGCGGTATAACCTTCCGGATGTCCTGCATGAAGACCCACCCCTGATGGGTATGGGAACATATCCAATGCATAATACTTTGGTTTACTAAAGTCCCACACATCAGTCTTAAATGTTTCATGCTCTTCCCAATATTTCTGCCATTTCTTTTCCACAACTTTGTGATTATATGTTTCTGCCATTTCTCCTCCTAAATATACTCAATAAATCTATAGTAAATATTAATTACTCTGCTTCTTCTTCTGGAACCGCTACTTCTTCTTCCTGCTTCTTTGAGGATTTTTTCTTCTTGGAACTGGTTTCACTTTCCAATTCCATTTTTCCTCTGGCTTTTTCCTTAGCTCTTTGCTTCAAGGATTCCTTTTCTTTTTTCGATAAAGCACCGGATTTATCCATTGGTTTATTTTCCAATTTCACTTCCAACATAACCTGACAGGAACCAACATTTCCTGACTTATCAGTTGCAGTGATGATAATCGGAAACTTAGCGATTTGTAGTTCTCCGGCATTGACGGTATTTATAACAATATCACAACCCTCTTCATTGCAGGAAACACATGGACGAACCATATCTTCCACCTTCTTCAGATTATGGATATTATTCAAATCCTCATTGGAACGACTTTTTACCATAAGGGTAAAAGAAATTTTAGAGCAACTTACTTTCGGGCAAGTCGTATCAATAACTCTAAATTCCTGCTTGAACTCTAACTTCTTTCCCTTTGGAGTTTTCACAGAAAACTTGATGGTATGTTTTCCTAAAGACTTGCTGTCAAACTTTTTATACTTTAGTTTTTTTACAAGACTCTTTCCATCTTCTCCCAATGCCAATACATTGGACAAATAAGAAACTTTCGCCCCTTTCTCCACATATACAATTTTACTTCCGGACACGAGGGTTCCCGGCTTCACTTTACGATATGGATTATCCTTTGCCGGATCAGTGGGATCCCAACCACATTTTCCAATTACCCTGACCCGTTCAGCCACCGATAAAGGTAAGACATCCTTCTTTTTCCCCGGAATCACTTTTACTTCTGTATTATCTTTACAGTTTTCATAAATCCATGCTGCATCTCCAGCATATAAAGAAACAGAATTTCCGGAAATCTTTTTTCCAATCCCAGCATAACTTTTTGGTTCCATAGTATAAGGATATTGCTCTGAATAATTAATGGACTGAATCCAACATCGCTTCGCAATCTTCGTATTATACTGATGCCATCTTCCATTAGATTTAATCCACTGATGTTCCTGCCTGGTTTTATAACTGCCCTTTTTCAGTTTCTTACCAATAGAACCGTAAAACACCTTGACTGGCGTTTTTTTCTTTTTCTTTTTATCATTATACTCATAAACAATCACAGCATTCTTTGTCTTGTTTATTTCAATATAATAATCCACATTTTTTCGTTTCTTTTCCTGTGCCTGTTTCGTATTATTTTCACTGTTAACATTCTGAATAGATCCTGATTCTGATTCTTTATTTACCTTATTGTATACAAACATCATTGCTCCATAAAGAATTCCTGCAACAATCAGAATCTCAATGATTGTGTACAACGTGTTTTTTCCTTTTTTCGATTTCAAGAACGATTTCAGTTTCATTTCATACCTCACACTACCGCACACAAAGAAAAAAACTCTGCACGGTCATAATAAGCACACCTGTTTATTATAACGCATTACAGAGTTTTTTCAAGAAAACCTTAGGAGTTTTTCATAAATTATCTTTTTTTATTTTGTACCTTCGTTTTTATTTGCAAACATATAAAACATAAAATAGGAACATACCGCCATTGCAATTCCAACCATTGTAATCACACCTATAATCATTGGATTCGCCTCATGAATTCTTGTTACATCAAATCCTTCTTTACTCTGAATCATCCAGAACAAATAATTAAAGTCTGCAACAATTGCGATACAGAAAAAGAATACGCTATATGCAATTGCAGAACTTTCAGTGTTTCGCTTCTTCACTACCGGCTTATCTTTTCTGAAATCAATGGTATAAGATAATAGAGCCAGCAAATAAACGGTAATGACCGTTTCCGGAATCATATAGGCCATATTATAAATTATGGAATTCACCATACCATCCACGGTAGGAATAGAAACATTCACCCAAGCGGTGGCACCTGCCAATACATGGAAAACAAATCGTAAGAAACAAACAAAAATTCCGGCTGTGACAACTGTGGACGTCTGTGGTCTTTGTCTCTTCCACCATCCCACAATACCAACGACCGTATATGCAAGGATGTAATCCAACAAAACAATTTCGACTGCGCTTACGGTATCCGAAGCATTAGAAACATTATGAAAACCGGCAGCCAACTGTAACAAACTAAATACAAATGCTGAAAGCAATCCCCATAATAAGCCCTGTCGATAACTTAATACAATCAGTGGGAGCATACATGCCAAAGTAACACCGCCACCATAAGGCATTTTCACGATTACAATAAAACTTAAAATAAATGAAACAACAATTACTACTGCACATTCAATGAGAATATCTTTTGTCCCCTGTTTACTCATATGCAAACCTCCTTTTCTGTGCTTACCGAAGGTCTGAATCTGAAAAACATAAGATTTTTCCTTTTATACAGCCATTGTCCGAATCATATATAATTGAAATAAAATCCATTTCAAACCCAGAATTACCTCGGCAATATTCCGAATCTATTATAAGAAAATTTTATCTTTTTCCTATACATTTGTCAATAAATTTTACAACGATTCTGACACAGAAATGCAAGCCTCTTTCATGGATTTCACGTATTCTCCAACATATGGAACTGCATCTTTTCCATGTTCCGCAATAATTCGTACAATGGCACTTCCGACAATGGCACCATCTGCGTATTTGCAAACATTTGCCGCTTGTTCCGGTTTGGAAATACCAAAACCAATGGCACATGGAATGTCTGTTGCTTCTTTTACTAATTCTGTCATTGCTCCTAAATCTGTTGTGATATTATCTCTCACTCCGGTAACTCCCAAAGAAGATACCACATAGACATACCCTTGAGCAGATTTTGCGATCTTAAGAATTCGTTCCTTGGAAGTCGGTGCAACCAAAGGAATGAAATCAATTCCTGCCTTTTCACAGTACGGAGCCATTTCTTCCCGCTCTTCAAAAGGAACATCCGGAACGATGATTCCAGAAATTCCACATTCGTTACAGCGTTCTAAAAATCTTTCCGTTCCATATTTAAAAATCACATTGGCATAAGTCATGAATATCAATGGAATCGTAACCTGTTCCTTAATTTCCTTTAAAGCATCCATTAATTTATCTGTGGTGGTTCCGGCATTCAGTGCTCTTAAATCCGCCTCCTGAATTACTTCACCTTCCGCAATCGGATCGGAAAAAGGAATTCCAACTTCAATGATGTCTGCCCCGTTTTTCTGAATTTCCATAATCAGTTTTTTCGTTGTTTCAAGATCCGGATCCCCACCGGTAATAAACGGAATAAATGCTTTTCCGTTTTTAAACGCATCACTTATTCTACTCATAAATCTGTACTCCTCTATATCTTGCAATGGCTGCCACGTCCTTATCTCCACGACCTGACACGTTAATAACTACAATTTTATCCTGATCCAATGTTGGAATATATTTCAATGCATATGCAATGGCATGAGAACTTTCAATCGCAGGAATGATTCCTTCCACTCTGGAGAGATATTCGAATGCCTGCACTGCTTCTTCATCAGTAATGGCTTCATAACGAGCTCGTCCATTATCACGAAGCATGGCATGTTCCGGACCCACTCCCGGATAATCCAATCCTGCAGAAATGGAATATACCGGTGCAATCTGTCCATATTCATTCTGACAGAACAATGTTTTCATTCCATGGAAGATTCCTTCAGTTCCATTTGCCATGGTTGCCGCATTTTTCGGATTGTCCACGCCTAATCCTGCCGCTTCACAACCAATCAGTTCCACACCTTCCTCTTCAATGAAGTGATAAAAGGCCCCAATGGCATTGGATCCACCTCCAACGCAGGCAATGACTGCATCCGGTAATTTTCCTTCTTTTTCCAGCATCTGTTCCTTGATTTCCTTACTAATGACACTCTGGAAATCACGAACCATGGTTGGAAACGGATGTGGTCCCATAACTGAGCCAATAACATAAAGGGTGTCATCCATTCGATTAGTCCATTCTCTCATGGCATCATTGATGGCATCCTTTAAGGTCTGGGTTCCGCTTTCCACTGCATGAACCTTTGCTCCTAACAATTCCATACGGAATACATTTAATTTCTGACGTTCGCAGTCTTCTTTTCCCATAAAGATTTCACATTCCATCCCCATAAGAGATGCCGCTGTTGCAGTAGCAACCCCATGCTGTCCCGCTCCGGTTTCTGCAATGACTCTTGTTTTTCCCATCTTCTTTGCCAAAAGAACCTGTCCCAAAGCATTATTTAATTTATGAGAGCCAGTGTGATTCAGATCCTCACGCTTTAAATAAACTTTTGCTCCACCTAAATTCTTTGTCATTTTTTCTGCATAATACAATCTGGATGGGCGACCAATATATTCATTAAATAATGTCTTTAATTCTTTATTAAATTCCGGATCATTCTTATACGTTTCATATGCTTCCTCTAATTCATTAACAGCTGTCATTAATGTTTCCGGAACATACTGTCCTCCATGAATTCCAAATCTCCCTTTACTCATTAATTATTTCCTCCTAACTATCCAGTTCTTTCAACATTTCCATTTTATTCTCACTGCGCATGAATGTTTCTCCAATCAATACTCCATTCACCTGTGCATCTTTCAGTCGACGAATATCTTCTTTCGTTTTTATTCCGCTTTCGGCCACAAAAAGAATATCAGATGGGACCAATTTTCGCAAGCGTTCACTGTTGGAAATATCTACTGTGAACGTTTTCAAATCTCGATTGTTCACACCAATTACACGGGCACCCGCGTGAATTGCTTTTTCAATTTCAGCTTCATCATGTGCTTCAACCAAAGCGGATAATCCTAAGGTATCACAAATTGCAATATAATTCTTTATGGTCTCCTCATCCAACAGGGAACAAATCAGTAACACTGCAGATGCGCCATGAATTTTTGCATCGTAAATCATGTATTCATCCACTACGAAGTCCTTTCGAATTAACGGAATAGACACTTCTTCACTGATGGCCTTCAGGTATTTTTTATCTCCTTTGAAAAACTCCGGTTCCGTCAGTACGGAAATACATCCGGCACCGGCCTTTTCATATTCCTTTGCAATCTCCACAAAGGGAAAATCTTCTGCAATAATTCCTTTGGACGGAGATGCTTTTTTCACTTCACAGATAAAAGTCATTCCATCTTTAGCAATTGCCTTCTCAAAAGAAAAATTTCCTCTTGGAAGATTCAGTGCTTCTTCCCTGACAAGTTCCAATGCCTTTTTACTTTTTTCTTTTTCAACTCGTTTTCTGGTAGCTTCTGCTATTGTATCTAAAATCATTTTATTTCCTCTATGCATTTGTTGCCTGAACAAATTCTTCTAATTTTGCTAATGCTTTTCCACTGTCAATGGTTTCTTCTGCAATCTTAATTGCCTGTCCATAGGAAATTCCTTCCTTATACAGATAAATACATGCCCCTGCATTTAAAAGCACTGCATTTCTTTTTGCTCCCTGAATCTTTCCACTTAAAATATCTCTGGTGATTCGTGCATTTTCTGTTCCGTCCCCACCTTCCAGTTCAGACTTATCACAAAGTTTAATTCCATACGCTTCCGGATTCAGCTCATACATAGTTGTTGTGCCATTTCGAATTTCACAAACTGTTGTTTTAGCACTGGCTGAAATCTCATCCATGGTATCCTGCCCAAAAACAACCATTCCCTTTTTGACTCCAAGCTTAATTAATACCTGAGCAATCGGTTCCACCAATTTTTCATCATAGACACCAATAATATCCATGGTAGCACCGGCCGGATTGGTTAACGGTCCAAGAATATTAAAGATTGTTCTGATTCCTAATGCTCCTCTAACCGGACCAACAAATCTCATGGCTGTATGATATTTCTGAGCAAACAGGAATGTCATATTGGTCTGGTCCAAAACTTCTTTCGCTTTTTCCGGTTCAATGGTAATCTTTGCACCTAATCCTTCTAAGACATCTGCCGCTCCGGACTTACTGGAAACCCCTCGATTCCCATGCTTTGCGATTTTACATCCAGCCGCTGCAGCAACAAAAGCGGATGTTGTTGAAATATTAAAGGTATTCGCACGGTCCCCACCGGTTCCAACGATTTCCATTAATTCAAAATCATGTTCCAGTTTTGTTCCATTATCTCTCATTCCCTGAGCAGAACCGGTTACCTCATCAACCGTTTCTCCTTTCATTCGAAGCGCTACCAGATATGCACTAATTAATGCTTCCGGTGTTTCACCACTCATAATTTCATTCATGCATTCCTTTGCTTCTTCAAAAGTTAAATCCTGTCCTTCTACTAATTTTCCAATTGCCTCTTTAATCATTTTTTCCTTCCTCCTAATTCTCATTTCCTAACATATTTTCAAAAAATTCTTTAATATCTTTTTTCCATCCGGGGTTAAAACCGATTCCGGATGAAATTGTAGTCCATAAATCTCATAATCCTTATGCTGTACTGCCATAATTTCCTGATCCAGTTCATCAATGGCAATGACTTCCAGTTCTTCCGGAATGCTATCAGCCTTCGCAGATAAGGAATGGTATCTTGCACCTTTAAACGTATCACCTAAACCTTCGAATAACGGGGACGGATTGGTCACCGTCATCTCACTCTGTTTACCATGCATTAATTGCTTTGCATAGGTTACTGTTGCTCCAAAGACTTCGCAGATACTCTGATGTCCCAGACAGACACCTAAAATAGGATATTTCCCTTTCAGTTCCCGAACAACATCTTCACAGATTCCGGCCTCTTCCGGTTTTCCCGGTCCCGGAGACAAGATAATGTGACTCGGATTTAACTGAATAATTTCTTCAATCGTATACTCGTCATTTCGAACAACTTTTACATCTCCGTTACTTAACTCTCCGACATACTGCACCAGGTTGTAAGAGAAGCTGTCATAATTATCAATTAGTAATACCATTAATCATTCACCTCGCTTCCCTTTTTCACCGCGTCCATTGCCGCTGCAGCTTTATGTGCACATTCCATATATTCATTGATTGGAACGCTGTCTGCCACGATTCCGGCCCCAGCCTGAACACAAACCTTATTTCCTTTTTTCACAGCCGTTCGAATGGCAATACAAACATCTAAGTTTCCTGATAAATCAATGTATCCGATGGCTCCGCCATATACACCTCTCGGTTCCACTTCCAGTTCTTGAATAATCTCACAGGCACGAAACTTTGGTGCACCGGACAAAGTTCCGGCTGGAAGTAATGCGGAAACTGCATCACAAGCATCGTACTGTTTTCCCAGTTTTCCACAAACGGTGGATGCAATATGCATTACCTTGGAAAAACGATGTACTTTCATGTATTCTTCCACTGTTACGCTTCCAAATTCAGCGATTCGTCCAATATCATTTCTAGCCAGATCCACCAGCATATTATGTTCTGCCAGTTCCTTCTCATCCTGAAGTAATTCTGCTTCTAGTGCCTGATCTTCCTGGTCATCCTTTCCACGTGGTCTTGTTCCTGCTACTGGGAAGGTTGTCAGTTTTCCATTGACCAGTTTCACCATAGTTTCCGGAGATGCTCCGGCAATCTGTAAATCTCCCGCTTGAATGTAGTACATATATGGAGAAGGATTTGTTGTACGAAGTACTCTATATGCATTGAGCAGAGAGCCTTCATATTCTGCCTCAAACTTTCTGGAAACAACTCCCTGGAAAATATCTCCTTCCTTGATGTAATGCTTTGTTTTTTCCACCATTTCGCAATATTCTTCTTCCGTCATATTGCTTTGAAATACCACTTGCTGACTCTGCTTTGTTTTCTGCAATGGTTTCTCATCATTGATTAATGCAATCATTTTTTCAATTTCCAATAACGCTGCATTGTATCCCTGTTTTCCGTCCTTTGCCTTCATATTTGCAATAACAATGATTTTCTGCTTTAAATGATCATATACGAATACCTTGTCGAAAAGCATTAAATGAAAATCATCCACATCACTGCTTCCCAACTGCAGTTTCGGTTCAGCATAACCAATCATGTTATAACCGAAATATCCTACAAAACCACCGGTAAAGGTTGGGAACCCATCCATCTTTGGTGATTTGTATTTTCCCAATAAACCTCTTAAGAAGTTCATTGGATCTGTTTCCACTGTGGTTTCAATTTCACCACTCTTCTGTGTCACCTTTCCATCCTTACAGGTCACTTCTAAAACCGGTTCATATCCTAAGAAAGAATATCGTGCCCATTTTTCTCCACCTTCCACGCTCTCCAGCAGAAAAAAGTTTTTTGCAAAGGCTTCCATCTTTCTTAATAACGTAATTGGTGTAATCACATCTGCATAAATTTCTTTTGCAATTGGAATCAGACTGTAATTATTCAAGTAATTTTCAATCGCTTCGTAAGATGTTGTATTCATTTTTGTCCTCCTTTAACAATTTGTTTTTTGGGACAAGATTTTCTACATTTTACCATCATACAAAAAAAAAACTCTCGTCCCTCTCTACAAGGGACAAGAGCTATTATATACTCCTGCGGTGCCACCCAAATTAATGTATAACACATTCACTCATCGCATACCATCATATGCTTACCTTTTTAACGGCAGGTACCCGTCAGCGTCTACTTTTTACGATATTCGTAAATTTCAAGCTGCCCTCTCAGGTCCATTCACTTCTGACTATCTGTTATCTCTCACCAACCGATAACTCTCTGTATAGAATCGTCTGGAAGCTACTCCTCCTGATCAACGGTTTCTCAACTAATTCACAGTTTAATGCCTCTACGCATTCTTGTCAACATTTTTTCGTGAAAAATTCAAAAAAGAAAGCGACATTCTCATTCTACTGATTTTTAGACTAATCGATGATTTCTTTACATAAACGTAATGCCGAATCAATCACCATATCCATGTCATAGTACTTATACTCTGCCAATCGGCCTCCGAAAAGTACTTTTTCTTCCTCATCAGCTTTCTTCTTATATTCCTGATAAAGCTTCGTATTCTGCTCATCATTTACCGGATAATATGGTTCATCACCAAATTTCCATTCTGAACTGTATTCTTTACTGATGATTGTCTTTGGGATTTCATTTCCATCATCATCTTTCCCGAACTCAAACCACTTATGTTCTATAATTCGTGTCCAAGGTGTTTCGCGGTCTGTGTAATTAACTGCCGCATTTCCCTGGAAGTTTGGCTGATTTAACAATTCATTTTCAAATCGTACGGAACGATACTGAAGATATCCCAATTCATAATTAAAATATGCATCAATCGGTCCGGTATAAATTACATGCTCTGCCATGGCATCAAATTCAGCTTTTCGATCGAAATAATCCGTATTCAGTAAAACCTCAATTCCATCCAGCATATTGGCAACCATCTTCGTATAACCGCCAACAGGGATTCCCTGATATAATGCATTAAAATAATTGTTATCAAAAGTCAGTCGTACCGGCAAACGCTTAATGATAAACGCCGGCAATTCCTTACAGTCTCTTCCCCACTGTTTTTCCGTATATCCTTTAATCAGTTTTTCGTAGATATCACGTCCCACAAGAGAAATCGCCTGTTCTTCTAAATTCTTCGGTTCTCCTGTAATTTCTTTTCTCTGTTCTGCAATTTTATCCGCTGCTTCCTGTGGTGTTACTACCCCCCACATTTTATTAAAGGTATACATGTTAAACGGTAAGGAATATAACTCTCCTTTATAGTTAGCAACCGGCGAATTGGTAAAGCGGTTAAATTCTGCAAAACGATTCACGTATTCCCAAACTTCTTTCAGATTCGTATGGAAAATATGTGCTCCATACTTATGTACATGGATTCCCTCAATCTTTTCGGTATATACATTTCCTGCAATATTCGGACGTTTATCAATTACAAGAACTTTATTTCCTGCTTCTTTTAATTTCTGAGCACACACGGAACCAAACAACCCGGCTCCCACAATTAAGTAATCATATTTCATATTCTGTTTCCTTCTCTAACTGTTTTCCTTCATACCTTTCTTTAATTTTCTGAAATCTCCCAACGCTTTCCATCCAATTTTAATAATTCTCTTGATGTTAATGGAGTTCGTTCCTGCCTGACGAGGTTTAAAGGTAATTTCCTTAAAGGTAATCTTTTCTTTATAGTATGAAAAGTAGGTGGTGAACATAATGTTTGGAAGATTATAATCTTCCCACATACGATCAATATATTTTCCTACTAGTTCACTTTTCATCAAACGAAATGGTGCATTTGCATCTTTCACTTTCACACCAAAATAAAGTCTCAAAAGAAAACATACAACATTTTCCACAAATTTTCTGGATTTCCCATCTCCACGAACAGTTCTGTTTCCAATGATGGCATCATATTCATTTCTCAAATCCCAGAATGCCTGAAATTCATCCGGATTCGTCTGTCCGTCAGAATCCGTCTGAAAAATATAATCCGCACCTTCCTGAATCGCATAGCGATAAGCATAAAGAACGGTAGGGCCATGTCCGCCATTCGGTTTCGTCAACGGTAAAAACAACGGTTTATCTTTCGCATACTCCTGCATCATTTCAAATGTGCGATCCTTGCTACCGTCATTTACAATGACTAAACGGGATTCCCCACCAATTTTCTCTACAACCGGATACCATGCATCAATAACTCCCTGAATGTTCTCTTCTTCATTGTATGCCGGCATTACAATATATAACTTGTCTCCCATAATTTCACGTTCCTATCTTTCTGTCTTTTTTCCAACATTATTTTATCATAACAGTAAGAAAAGTCCACACTTTTCTACAAAGTGAGGACTTTTCTGATACCCTCTTTTTATTGATTAGAATTTTCAGCTACCTGCTTTGCCTGAACGTCTCCCGGTGCCTGTTCATATCTAGCCACAACATATTCAAAATCACCGCTTCCTCCGGTAATAGAACGAAGGGATGTCGAATATCCGTATAACTCTAGCATCGGCACTTCAGCCTCAATCATCTGTTTTCCGCCTTCCACAGAAGTCATATTCATGACTCGACCACGACGTTTGTTCAAGTCACCCATAATATCGCCGGAGAATTTATCCGGTGCCGTAACGGTTAAAGAAGCAATTGGTTCCAATAATACAGGGCTGGCTTCCATGAACCCTTTCTTGAATGCAAGAATAGCGGCTGTCTTAAATGCCATTTCTGAAGAATCAACCGGATGGTAGGATCCATCAATCAAGGTAGCCTTGACACCTACAACCGGATAACCGGCCAATGGACCTGCTTTCACACATTCCTGAATTCCCTTCTCAACTGCCGGGAAGTAATTTTTCGGAACCGCACCACCAACAATTCTTTCCTCAAATTCATATGCTTCCGATAAATCTCCGGAAGGTTCAAATTCCATAATGACATCTCCATACTGTCCATGGCCTCCGGACTGCTTCTTATGTTTACCCTGCACCTGAGATTTCTTTCGAATAGTCTCACGGAAAGCGATCCTTGGTCGTTCCAGTTCAATTTCAACTTTATATTTATCTTTTAACTTTGAAGCCACAACTTCCAACTGCTGTTCTCCAATACCATAAAGCAATGTTTGCTTATTTTCATCATCCACAATAAACTTCAAAGTCAAATCTTCAATGGCAAGCTTTGTTAATGCCTGTGCCACCTTATCTTCATCACCTTTATTTACCGCTCTATACGCCATATAAGTATATGGTTTTGACATGGTGGTTGGATGATATTCAATTGGCCAACTTCTGGTTGCCAAAGTATCACCGGTTCTGGTACTTGCCATCTTACCAATTGCACCAATATCTCCGGAATGAAGTTCCGGAACTTCAATAACA
The DNA here is from genome assembly GCA_902766735.1 of uncultured Lachnospiraceae bacterium. Taxonomy (GTDB): domain Bacteria; phylum Bacillota; class Clostridia; order Lachnospirales; family Lachnospiraceae; genus Eubacterium_G. The sequence continues at coordinate 39,734 of CACXEU010000057.1, read as the reverse complement.
TTCTTTCCACGCATTACATAGAGCTTCGATAATTTTTCTTCCACATCCTTTGTTGCATTATACACTGTATCGCCTGCTTTTAAGATCCCGGTACGAACTTTTACTAGTGAATATTTTCCAACAAAAGGATCCATAATTGTTTTAAATACATATGCTGAGACAGGTTTTGTGGAATCAAAATCTGCAATAACCTCTTCTCCTGTTTCCAGATTTGTTGCTTTCTTCATTACCTCTGCCTTATCTGCAGATGGGAAATACTTTTCACAAGTCTGAAGGAAACTATTCACTCCCTGTGCCGTCACACCGGAGCCAATCTGCACCGGTACAATGTCACAGCTGATAACATTCTTACGAAGAGCCTTAGAAATTTCTTCCGTAGTAAACTCTTCTCCCATAAAGTATTTATCCATCAATTCCTCATCAGATTCTGCAACTGCTTCCATCAACTGCTCCCGACAAGGTTCCAAATCAACTTTTACAGAATCAGGAATATCCCTTTCTGTATAGTTTCCTGCATCATCAATAAACTGACGACCACCCATTTTTACTACATTTACGTATCCTGTAAGTTTTTCATTTTCAATAATCGGTAAATGAAATGGAGCCACTTTTTTTCCGAACCGTGCCTTTAATTCCTCTACCGTTTCCATATATTTCGCATTCGGATCATCCATGTTTGTAATGAAGAAAATTCTAGGAATCCTTCTTCTTTCACAGATTTCCCAAGCCTTTACTGTTCCGACCTCTACTCCGGCTTTTCCGTTTACAACAATTACCGCTGCGTCTGCAACACTCATTGCATCTTCCATCTGTCCCACAAAATCAAAATATCCCGGTGCATCCAGAATATTGATTTTCAATCCGTTCCATTCTACCGGGACAACAGATGCACTGATAGAAAACTGCCTCGTGATTTCTTCTTTATCGTAATCACTAATCGTATTTCCATCGGCAATTTTTCCCATACGGTTAATTGCTCCAGTGGCAAAGGCAACTGCTTCAGCCAAAGTAGTCTTGCCCGCCCCTCCATGGCCTAAAAAAACAACGTTTCTGATACTTTCTGTTTGATAAACATTCATATCCGTTACCTCCTTATTCAGTTTTTATTTCTAAGAGCACCCTGCTCTAAAGTCCGACTCAATCTTCTTATATTTTACTGTATTTTCCCCTTAAGCACAAGAAAGGTTAAATCTTTAACAAACTATCTTTTCTGCCAAAAAGTGCTTCGCCCATCTGTTTTTCATTCTTTCCATTATCTCCGGAATGCGATATACTTATACAACATTAAAAAAGGAGAAAAACACTATGAAAAACCTTGAAAAATTCAGTTTAAAACTCTTGCTTCTCGGCGGATTATTTCTTCTCCCCCTGTGCCTTTTTTCAGCAACTGTACAAGCAGATACAGAAACTACTACTACCTACTCGGAACCATATTCTACGATTGTTCAAGAAGCATCGACATTTCCGGTAGAGAAAACTACCACCTGGAATTCGGCAAAAAAAATCCCCTCTTGCCGAAAAGTCAAAAAAATATGTCTGAACCAATCCAAAATCAGATTGAACAAAGGGGATCATCGTTATCTTAAACTCCGTGTTAAATATCGTGGAAAAAGAAAACGGAAAGAACCGATTGTCTGGCGAAGCACCAATCCTTACGTTGCAAGAGTCAATAAGAAAGGAATTGTAACCGGACGCAAAAAAGGGACTGCCACCATTAAAGTCTATTCCAAATACACGAAAAAAATAGCGAAATGTAAAGTAACGGTGGGACCCACCAAATATATTGCCATTACCTTTGACGATGGGCCGGGAGACAGCACTCCAAAATTATTAAAGGCATTAAACCGATATGACAGTAAAGCCACCTTTTTTCTGGTTGGACAATATGCAGTGAAAAAGCCCAAACTAGTGAGAAAACAATATCGAAGTGGTATGCAAATTGGAAATCATACCTGGAGTCACGCGAATCTAAACGCTGTCTCCACCGATGAAATCAAAAAACAGATTAAAAAAAATAAATCTACCTTAAAGGGGATTCTGGGAACTAAGCCTTCCATTTTCAGACCACCTTATGGTAATTATAATCCTACCGTGTCCAAAACCGTAAATGTTCCGATGCTTTATTGGAGCGTTGACACCCTGGACTGGAAAAACAGAAATGTCAAATATGTTTGTAAGACCATTTTGAACAATGCTTACGACGGTGCCATTGTGCTACTACATGACAGTCATCCCACTACGGTTAATGGTTTCATTCAGGCACAACCCAAACTCATCAAGAGACACTTTGAATTAGTCACTGTGGAAGAACTTTTTCGAATTAAACATAAAAAAATGAAAAACGGCGTCATGTATTATCATGTGAAATAACTGTTTTCTTTCCACAGAGCACTTGAAAAAACAACAGAAATAAGATAGAATATGTATTATCTCGCTTTAAAGCGTTGAAGTTTAAACTATGAAAGTGTGGTTTTTATGAGATTTTTAACTTTTGGTTTTGTTGGAATAGGTTTGATTGGGGGTTCTGTTGCAAAAGCATTACGGAAAGAATACCCTGGTTGTAAAATCATTGTATATAATCGCAGTGCGGAATCCAGAGTCATGGCTTTAAAAGATGGTACTGCAAATGTTGCGGTGGGCTCTGTAGATGAGACGTTTCATGAGTGTGATTACATTTTTCTTTGCACTCCAGTAGAACGAAATGTAGAATATTTGAAAACATTAAAAGAAATTGTTAAGGAAGATTGTATCATTACGGATGTAGGAAGCGTAAAAGGGAATATTCACGAGGCGGTAAAAGCCTTAGGAATAGAACAGCAATTTATCGGTGGACACCCGATGGCCGGTTCCGAAAAAACCAGCTACGAACACTCCAGTGAACATCTTCTGGAAAATGCATATTATGCAGTTACACCGGGTGACGGAGTTCCTGAAGAACGAGTTCAGGAATTCATCGAAATCATAACCGGTATTGGTGCCATTCCGATTCATCTCAGCTATCAGGAACACGACCGCGTGGTTGCTGCAATCAGTCATCTTCCACATATCATTGCTTCCTGCCTGGTAAATCTGGTAAAGCATAACGATTCTCCGCAGGAATACATGAAAACCATTGCTGCAGGTGGATTTAAGGATATTACAAGAATTGCTTCTTCATCTCCGGAAATGTGGGAACAGATTTGTATGACCAATACGGAGAATATCGTAGATATGATTCAGTTATATGTAGACGATTTGTTATCCGTAAAATCAGAACTAGAGAAAAAGAACGGCAAAGCAATTTATGACATGATTTCTGAAAGTCGTGATTACAGAGATAATCTGGATGACCACTCCAACAGTATCATTCAAAAGAGTTACAATGTATACTGTGATATTATTGATGAATCCGGTGCCATTGCTACCATTGCAACAATTCTTGCAACCAACGGCGTCAGCATTAAAAACATCGGCATTATTCATAACCGTGAATTTGAGGAAGGTGTTCTTAAAATCGCCTTCTACGACGAACTCTCAGCAGACAAGGCCGTTGAACAGCTAGAACGTCATCGCTATAAAGTTTTCAAACGCAAATAAGAAAAAATGGATTTCAGAATTGTATTTCTGAAATCCATTCTTTTTATTGGAAAATTACTCATTTGTTAATCGATCTAATATCTCAAAATAATTTTCAAAAGTCTTCTTACAGCACAATGGGTTTAAAATGGTAATCCCCTCTATTTTCATACCTGCCATAGCAAAACTCATGGCCACTCTATGATCTTCATAGGTTTCTATTTCTGCGCCATGCAAACTTCCCGGAACAATTTCTACATTGGTCTGTCCCTGCTTCTCAACAATCTTCGTATCGCAGCCAATTTTCTTTAATTCTGTAGCAATAACTGCAACACGGTCTGACTCCTGTTTTCTGATATGACCTATATTCTTGATTACAGTCTGTGATGAAGCAAAGGCTGCAACAACTGCCATGGTCAATGCCTGATCTGAGAAATCTGACATATCCAATGTGATTCCCGGATAAGAATCAATTCCTGTGGCATCCACTTCCACTCCCAAAGGTGTTTCTGAAACAATCGCTCCCAGTTCCTTTAAGACTTCCAGAAATTTCTTGTCACCCTGCAAAGAATCCATATGAATTCCCTTGACAATTGATTTCGTTTTTAAAATCATTGCCATTGCATAAAAATAGCAGGCTGCCGACATATCCGGTTCAATATCATACTGCAAAACACCAAACTGTTGTGATGCAACTTCATATGAATTCTCTTTTTTCTCATAACTGATACCAAATTGCTTCATCATTGCAAGAGTGATCTTGATGTATGCCCCATTCACGCGAGAACCTTTCAGATGTATTTTCATTCCATTCATCGGAGCCGCCATCAATAAAGCACTGGCATACTGACTACTGGTTGTGGTATCAATTTCGGTTTCAATCATCCCAATTCCTTTAGATTTCATTCGAAACGGAAAATGGTCCGTTTCCTCCAGGAATTCCACATCCACTCCTTGTTCCCTGATTTTATCTAAAAGTTCCTTCATTGGGCGTTTTTTCATCTGTTCTGAGGAATTTAATGTGTAGGTGCCTCCTGCAACAGCTAATAGAACAGTAATGAATCTGGCAGCCGTTCCTGCACTTTCCACATTAATGCTTACATTGTCTTTAGGAATTTTCCCATTTTCCCCTTTTACGATGACCGTAGCATTTTCTTCATCTACCGAAACCTGAAAGCCCAGTTTCGTAAGACAATCCAGAAAGGCTCTGGAATCTGCTGAAAATAAAACACCATGTAGTTCACAGGTTGCATTTGATATTGCAGCTAACATCAAGGCACGGTTTGTAATACTCTTCGATCCCGGTACGGAAACACAAAGATTCTTTTTATTTTTTATCGGTGTTACACAATACTTTTCCATGACTACTCCTACTTAATAAACATCGCATCACCGAAACTGAAGAACCGGTATTCCTGCTTCACAGCTTCCTGATACGCTGCCAAAACATGTTCTCTTCCGGCCAATGCAGAAACCAGCATCAATAATGTGGATTCCGGAAGATGGAAATTCGTAATCAAACAGTCAATCGCCTTAAACTGATATCCCGGATAAATAAAAATCTGAGTCCATCCACTTCCGGCATGAACCACGCCATTGTCGTCCGTCACCGTCTCCAGGGTTCTGGTACTTGTGGTTCCTACGGAAATCACACGACCACCGTTTTGCTTGGTCTCATTAATTATCTGAGCATCCTTTTCGTCCACCATATAAAATTCGGAATGCATATGATGTTCTAAAATGTTTTCTACTTTTACCGGACGGAATGTTCCAAGTCCTACATGCAAAGTGACATGCGCTATTTTTATGCCCTTAGCCTGAATCTGTTCCAATAATTCCTTTGTAAAATGAAGACCTGCAGTTGGTGCGGCTGCTGAACCTTCATACCTGGCATAAACAGTCTGATATCGGTTCTTGTCTTCCAATTTATGGGTAATGTACGGTGGTAACGGCATTTCCCCTAGCTGATCCAGAACCTCTTCGAAAATACCTTCATAAGAAAACTGAATCAATCGATTTCCTTCTTCCACCACCTCTAAAACTTCTCCAGTTAGTAAGCCATCCCCAAAACTGATTTTGGTTCCAGGCTTACACTTCTTTCCCGGCTTAACCAGGGTTTCCCATACATCATTTTCTTTTCTCTTTAGCAAGAGAACTTCAATTTTCGCATCCGTTCCAACCTTAGCGCCATACAATCTGGCAGGGATGACCTTCGTGTCATTAATTACAAGACAATCCCCTTCATGAAGATAATCGATAATATCTTTAAATACATGATGTTCCACACTTCCTGATTCCTTATCTAAAATCATCAGTTTAGAACTACTTCGATCTAACAGCGGATCCTGAGCAATCAGTTTCTCCGGCAAATCATAATAATAATCATGTAGGCTCATTTCCTTTTTCATTTCTTGCTCCTCAATCTACAGGTTTATTTCATTATTTCATCACTATCCAGAATTACGGTAAATGGTCCGTCATTACTTAAGGATACTTTCATATGGGCTCCAAAAACACCTTGTTCCACCACCGGAATTTCCCTCTTACATTGATTAATGATGTATTCATACATTTCCTTTGCAAAATCCGGAGATCCCGCTTTCGTAAATGATGGTCTGTTTCCTTTTTTACAATCTGCATATAACGTGAATTGAGACACCAATAACAATTCTCCATTCACATCCTTCAGTGCCAAATTGGTTTTTCCTTCAGAGTCATCAAAGATTCTCATATTGCATAATTTTTTTATCATCTTATCTGCAACTTCTTTGGTATCAGAATCTACTACGCCAATCAAGACTAAAAATCCTTTCCCAATGGAGCCGACATTCTCCCCGTCTACCCGGACAGCCGCTTCTGTCACTCGCTGTATCACAAATCTCATTTCTATCCCTCATTATTCCAAAAGCCATAGATGATTGTCCTGCATGAATTTTTCCTCATTAAAGAGGAAAATCACAGCATCAATCTGTTCTAATTCATTCAATGTGTCAAAAATACTGGAATTCAAATATCTTAAATCAATCACTTCAATATTTTCATAATTATATGTCAAATGCGGAATCATACAATTCGCAAAGGAATCCTTAATCAAGACAAGGGTCTTTCCATTTTCGCATCCAGTGTGAATATGGATAGCACCATAATTTCCCCCAAGGAAATAATTATACTTATCTTCCGTTTTTAAAGCGTCTTCATCATAAAGACTGTTTTTTTCCTTCTTTTCTCCGGAAATATCATAAACTAACCTACAGTTTTGCGCACTTTCAATTTCACATTTTTTTATCGTATCCATTGATGGAGAATAGTGAATTTTGTTAAATGTAGTTCCGCGGAAGTTAGTACAAACCGTCTGTTCCTTAATAACAACACACTTTTCCTGATTCATGGAATCCATTAATGCTTCATAACCATATTCTGCGCCTAAAGTAGTCCAATGATGATCTGTCTTATAATAAATGTATTCATTTCGATGTTTCATCAGGACTTCTTTCAGGTCCACAAGAATCTCCTGATTCTTTAGTTTACTCTTCAGAAGACTCTTCATGTAATCATTCATTTTTGATTTTCGAATAAACTTCGGAAGTTTATTCGAAAGTACACTCACCTTACTTGGAACCAATGCAATTCTGATTTTCTCTGGTCCCAAACTTTCTGCCACCATATTAGCAAATCGAGATAAATATTTTACATTGTCTTTAATATCTTTTTTTGAGAAATCCTGATCTTCATATTTTTCAATCAGATACTGCTGTTTTCCAAAATAGACTCCGTTCTGTTCTCTTTTACCCATAGACTTACTGGTCAGGGACGAAACAGTAATGCACTGGTCTCTCAAAACCATGTGATCATTCAAATAATCAGTCAGCTGCTTCTGAAATTCTCCTTTCATGATGGTCTTTGCTTTCACCTTCGGAAAATCTGCTAATTTTCTTTTTTCAAATTCAGAGTATTCATTTTTCTTATGAACCAGCGTTACAATACCGATTCCATAAATAATCACAAGAAAAATGATTACTGTTAAAAATCTTATTTTCTTTTCCATACCACCGCTCCTTTACAATACCTAAAACCTAAAATACAAAAACGGATTGTATGTATCCGAAACGATATATGCAATGGACAATGCCATAACAATCGTCACAAAAATCAATTCCAAAACACTTCGAATCAACTTATGATTTTTCAATAACTGGTTTGAAACTTTTTTCGGCAAAGACGTTGCTCCAATGATTGCTGCCACCATTAAAATACCATAACTGATCAATAAATACGCTGTATGTTTATCCGTCAAGCCTTGTTTAGCATGAAGGAACAATGCCTGAAAAAATTCTTTGCGATAAAGCAAATCATCCATAGCAAAAATGGCCCATCCAAACATAAACACCCCAATGGTATAAATTCTTGTAAGAATTGACGGAACCCTCTGCAAAACATTTCCCAACAGAAGCTTTTCCAAAATCAGAATCACAGCATAGTATACACCCCAAAGAACGAAATTCCAGGAAGCGCCATGCCATAATCCGGTTAGGAACCACACAAGAAACAGATTAAAAATCTGTCGTTTTATTCCTTTGCGGTTTCCACCTAGCGGAAAATATACATATTCCCGGAACCATGTACTTAAACTAATATGCCATCTTCGCCAAAATTCCGTAATGGATTTCGATTCATATGGATAATCAAAGTTTTCCAAGAAATGAAACCCTAACATTCTTCCCATTCCAATTGCCATATCCGAATATCCTGAAAAATCAAAATATATTTGTAACGTAAAGGCAAGCACAGCCAGCCAGGCCATGGACGTGGATAACAACTCCGGAGTTGTACCGGATATTTCCCGAAATACTAAAGCAACATTATTTGCAATAAGGACCTTCTTTCCCAATCCAATTGTAAAACGTAATACACCCTGATAAAAATCATCGAAGGAACATTTTCGCTCACGAAGTTCCTTTTCCACGGTTTTATATCGAACAATTGGTCCGGCAATCAGCTGTGGAAACATGGTGATGTAAGTTGCAAAGTTAATCAGATTCTTGTTTCCCTTTACCACTTTACGGTACACGTCAATCACATAAGACATTGCCTGGAAGGTATAAAAACTGATTCCAATCGGTAACGCCAATTCTAATAGCTTAACGTGTTTTCCAAATATTAAATTATAGGAACCAATAGTAAAATCAGCATATTTAAACACAAAAAGTAAACCAATATTAATCACCACCACGGTCACTAATATTCGTTTTCTTTTTCCTGTTTCTTCGGTTCTATCTAACCACAATCCGGAAATGTAATTGAGCAAAATAGAGAAAACCATTAACAAAATATAGACCGGTTCTCCCCAACTATAAAAAATCAGACTAACAACCAGTAACCAGAAGTTTCTTGCTTTCTCAGGTAATACATAATAAAGCAATAACGTAATGGGTAAGAATATTGTCAAAAAAATCAAACTGCTAAATACCATATGCTTCTATTCCTTTATCAATCGTCTATCCAATGCACCTATACGTTCTTCTTAAATGCCTGAACTGCTTTGCTGTTTTTTGCGGTATCAAGAATAAAAAGATACACGTAACTGCCCTTCGTCCCAATCTTCGCATTATTTAACAAAGTTTTTCCCTTTGCAGAAAAATAGTTGACATTTCCTGACTTTTCCTTGTTTACATATTTCTTCAACGCACTCTTAATTTTCTTGGCATTCTTTTTATTTGTTGCACGATATACAACACAAACGTATTCTTCTGTACTGCTTGCTTTTCGTGCAGCTTTATAAGACTTGAAATATTTTGCGGAAACACCTAAAACCTTGGAATATTTTCCAAAAATATTCTTTCTTGCTGTTTTGATTTCATTGGCAGAATTCATCGGATAAGATGTTCCATACGCCTTTTGCACTGCAGTAAAGGCTGACACCTCTGACGCCTGAACGAAATCATTCCCTATAACAACACCTTCTACCAAAATTGCCATCGTCATCGCTACTGCTAATAATTTTTTCATCTGTTTCATAACTCTTACCTCTTTTCTTTTGCTAACTTCTTTTCGCATTTTATTATTTTTTTCAAAACTTCCACAGTGGCGCGAGAACTCCAATGTCCACCATCCCCACCGTCAGCGTATGATTTCAGGTATCCCTGTGAATCTGTAAACTTCTTTCTATAACCATCATAGTAGTACACGTTTTTCTTTTTCTTCGCCAGTTTTTTATATGCTGCATTATACTTATTAATCTGGTTATTATTTGCGAAACCGGATACATGATTTCTTCCTACCGGTGGCAATGAAATCAATACGATTTCAATTTTCGGATTTACCGATTTCAATAGGGAAATAATCTTCTTGTAATTATTGATTGTGTTTTCCGGATTCGGATTGGCAGCCTCATTCATTCCGACCAGGAAGAATACTCTTTTCGGATGATAGTATGCAATCCGCTCTACCGCTGTGAGAGTCATTCCATTATAAGGAATGTAATTCGTATTCAATAATCCATAGGTACTAATTCCCACTTTATAAACCAGTCGATAGTTCTTTGGCAAAATGCTTTTCGCAAATAAATCCATTCCTTCTACGTAACATTCTCCACAAATAACCACCTCTGCCTTTTCATTTTTCGGCAGTTTTTTAGGTTCTTTCTTTACAGCTTTTACCAGAACCTTTACGGTTTTCGATTTACGACTTTTTACCGTTTTTCCATGAACCGTTCTGCAAGCCATGACTCTATAATAATATTTCTTTCCCCCCTTGGTATTTGTATCAACAAATTTTCGTTGGGATGTTTTATAGATTTTTCTAAATTTCTTTCTTTGTTCTTTTTTATATATAATATAACTTTTCGCCTTCTTGACCTTTTTCCATGAAATCCTGACTTTTTGTTCCCGTCTAACTTTCACTTTTACTTTCGGACGACTCAGTTTTAATTTCTTCTTTTTTTTCTTTGTCGCATTAGTTTTCTGCTGTTTCATTGCAACCGATACATTTTTTGTGGATGCGGCTTTCACCATTTTTCCACTTAGTCCCCAATCATCGGACTGAAATTGCAGCAAGATTGCAATAACAAGGGCAATAATCCCTATTCTTTTTCCAATGTTCTTCCGTCTCATAATTGTTTTAGTCTCCTTTCAATTAGGCTTTCTTTTATTATAGCACAAAAAATGTCGAATGATTCATTTTTTTCAAAAAAGAACCACGCCCCAAAGACGTGGTTCTCAAATGTTATCCTCGAAGTTCAATTCCTAATTCTTCTAACGCTTTTAAGATCTTATTCATGGAAGCCTGAACGTCTGCATCTTCCAGGGTCCTGTCTTTCGCACGGAACACGATGGAATATGCCACGGACTTAAAGCCTTCCTTAATCTGATCTCCTTCATAAATATCAAACAGGTTATAGCTTTCTAAAATCTTTCCAGCCTTCTGTTCAATCACTTCTTCAATCTGTCCTACCGGAATTTCCTTTGGTACTACCATGGAAATGTCTCTTGTAACAGCAGGGAATTTTGCAATACCATCATACTTAATTGTGAAATCAGCCATTTCATAAACATAAGGCATATCAATCACTGCAATGTATGCTCTTCCCTTCATATCATAATTTTCAGACACTGCAGGGTGTACTTCTCCCAGGAAACCGATAACAGTATCTTCATAAATGATATTTGCCTGACGTCCAGGATGAAGGAAACTCTTTCCAGCCTTTCCATCATAAGAAACTTTCTTTTTCATTCCTACCTGATCCAGGAATTCTTCCACAACTCCCTTCATTGTGAAGAAGTCTCCCTCTCCATAGGATCCTAATGTATACTGCATTCTTTCATCCGGTAATTCTGTTAATGGCAATGCCTTTGGTAAATAAACATTTCCCATTTCGAACAAACGAACATCTTTATTTCTACGATTATAGTTCGTAGCCAAAGAAGTTAACATACCGTCAAGGGATGTGGTTCTCATAACACTGAAATCCTCTCCTAACGGATTTGAAATTTCAATAGCCTGACGTAATTCAGAATCAGCCGGCAACAATAATTTATCAAACACCTTTGGACTTTCAAAGGAATAAGACATTCCCTGAGAAAATCCACAATATAATGCAACGCTTCTGGCGATTTCATCAATTCTTAATTTTTCAGACAACTTTCCTGTGGTTGCTTCTCCGGAAGGAAGTGTTGTCGGAATATTATCATAACCGTAGAAACGGGCAATTTCTTCTGCAATATCACACATTCCAATTAAATCCTGACGGAAGGTTGGTACTGTAATTATCTTTGTATCAGCATCATATTCTAGTTCCAATGCAGGGAAATAGCTTACCATCTGTTCCTCTGTCAAATTAAAGCCAATGATTTTATTTACTTTATCTGCATCAAACTTGATTGTTCTCGGTTCTCTCTTTTCCGGATAAACATCAACGATTCCGGCTACCACTTCACCTGCTCCCAATTCTTCAATTAACTGGCATGCACGATTGATTGCTGCTTCTGCATTATTAGGATCCAGACCCTTTTCGAATTTTCCGGAAGCATCGGTACGAAGTCCGACTCTCTTGGAAGAAAGACGAATGTTGGTTCCATCAAAACATGCAGCTTCGAAAAGCATTGTTTCTACATTGTCAGTAATCATAGAGTTTTCTCCCCCCATGATTCCGGCAAGACCAACCGGCTTTTCACCGTCACATATCATCAGCATTTCAGAATCTAAAGTTCTTTCCTGACCATCTAAAGTCACAAACTTTTCTCCATCCTGTGCTCTACGTACAACAATCTTATTATCAGCAATGGTTGAAAGGTCGTATGCATGCATCGGCTGACCATATTCTTCCATAACATAGTTTGTGATATCTACTAAATTATTGATTGGTCTGATTCCACAAGCAGACAGTCTTCTCTGCATCCATTCCGGTGAAGGACCAATCTTAACATTTTTTACAACTCTTGCACAGAATCTGGAACATAAATCTGCATCTTTTACTTCAACAGAAATGTAATCATTCACATCTCCTTCTGTTCCCGTTTCTTTCACTTCCGGTGCCACGAAAGGCTTCTTGAAAGTTGCAGCTGCTTCTCTGGCAATTCCCAAAACGCTGTAACAATCTACTCTGTTGGAAGTAACTTCATATTCGAAAACAGTATCATGAAGTCCTAACACTTCTACTGCATCTGCTCCAACTTCAACGCTGTCATCAAAGATGTAAATTCCATCTTTCGGAGCTTCCGGATAAAAATCTGTAGAAGAACCTAATTCTTCAATAGAACACATCATTCCATACGAAGGAACTCCACGAAGTTTTCCTTTCTTAATCTTGATCCCCCCCGGTGTTTTGGTACCGTCATGGCCACCTGCCACTCGACCTCCATCTAATACCACCGGTATTTTCTGTCCTTCTGCAACATTTGGTGCTCCTGTAACAATCTGAACTGTTTCTGTTCCAACATTTACCTGGCAAACAACTAATTTATCTGCATCCGGATGTCTTTCAATTTTTTCAATCTGTCCAACGACAATCTTTTCTAAATCAGCGTCCAGTCTTTCAAAACCTTCACACTTTGTACCTGATAATGTCATTGCATCCATGTATTCCTGATCCGTACATTCCAAGTCAGGAACATAAGCTTTTATCCATGATAATGGTGTATTCATTTTTATCTCCCTCCTTTAGAACTGTCCCAAGAAACGATCATCGTTCTCGTATAATAATCTCATATCATCAATTTCATATTTCAACAGTGCAATACGCTCTAATCCGACACCAAAAGCGAATCCCTGGTATTCTTCCGGATCAATGTTACACATTTCCAAAACATGTGGGTGAACCATTCCACATCCAAGAATTTCAATCCATCCTTCACCCTTGCAGAAACGGCATCCTTTTCCACCACACTTAAAGCAGCTTACATCCATTTCCGCACTTGGCTCGGTGAACGGGAAGTGATGTGGACGGAATTTTGTCTTTGTTTCCGGTCCAAATAATTCCTTGGCAAATTCTTCCAAAGTTCCCTTTAAATCTGCAAAATTAATGTTTTTATCAATGGCAAGTCCTTCCACCTGATGGAATGACGGACTATGTGTCGCATCTACCTGGTCAGAACGGAATACACGCCCCGGTGAAATAATACGGATTGGTGGCTGTGTCTTTTCCATGACTCTGGCCTGTACAGAAGATGTCTGTGTACGAAGCACAATGTTCTTGTTAATATAGAATGTATCCTGTTCGTCTTTTGCCGGATGATTTGCCGGGATGTTCAATGCTTCAAAGTTATAGTAATCGAATTCTACTTCCGGACCTTCTACAACTTCGTAACCCATTCCGGTAAAGATTCGTTCCATTTCTTCTAATGCCAACGTGTTTGGATGCTTGTGACCAATCTTATTCTTCTTTGCAGGAAGAGTGACATCAATAACTTCTGCCTTTAACTTTGCTTCTCTGGCTTTTGCCTGAAGTTCATTCTTTACTTCCTCTAATTTTTCTTCAATGGCCTTTCTGGTATCGTTTACCAACTGACCAAATTTTGGTCTGTCTTCCGGTGCAACGTCCTTCATACCTTTCATTACTTCAGTCAGTTGTCCTTTTTTTCCAAGGATTTCAACACGAATCTGATTCAATGTGTCCAGATTGTCAGACGCTGCAAGCTTTGCAATTGCTTCTTCTTTAATTGCCTGTAACTTCTCGTTCATCTTTTCTCTCCTTTATTTCATAAAATCATTTGATTGAATCCATCGTCCGAGTCATTTTTCCAATAAAAAATCCCTCCGAACAATCAATTCGAAGGGACGAAATATCTCCGCGGTACCACCCTGATTTTTGTATTTCTACAAACGCTCATTTCTGTTTAACGCACATCCTACGTCTTCTCCTACTCAAGTTTCAGAAAAGCAGCTCCTGTGGGAAATTCAATACTTACCTGAACCTAAAGGATCTTTCAGCCCATGAATCCTTCTCTCTCAAGGAAAATAAGTATCTACTAACACAATCATAGCCTTTAAAAACACAGATTATTCTAGCACAGAGAAAAAACAGTGTCAACAAGGAACTCCATACAAAGTTTATGATGTAATTGTTGAATTCCGAAAAAAATGATATACTAATACATATACTATCAATATCATAAAACAATCAAAAAATATGGTGGAGCCAATACAATGAAGAAAATTTGGAATATGTGTGTCAATATTTATATTTTTTTCTGCGATATGTCAGATGATCATGTGGGGATTTATGCTGCACAGGCGTCTTTTTTTATTTTTTTGTCTACCTTTCCCTTTTTTTTACTGTTGTTAAATGCTTTGGCTCATACAGCATTGGATGAATCCTATGTAATTTATTTGATAAACACTTATATTCCTCACTCTCTTAATCCAATTCTGATTCAGTTGGTGAACGAACTATATACCCACGCTTCCGGAGCCTTGCTCTCCATTACAGCGATTTTGGCTGTATGGTCTGCATCGAAAGGATTCCTGTCTGTTATGTTCGGCCTCTATGAAATTTTCAACATTCATCAGAAACGGAATTATTTCATCTTACGATTCATTTCCATGATTTATACAATTTTCTTCATTCTAGTTATCGTGTTATCTATGACATTCATCGTATTCGGTAACAGATTATTAAAATTGGCATTTTCATATATTCCGGGACTTCAGGACATTCATTTTTCCCTGAACCTGATTCGTTATGGATTTTTCTTTTTAATTATGGTGCTGTTCTTTGCGTTGCTATTCCGCATCATTAATTTCAAGCTGACAACCTTCCATACTGTTTTACCGGGAGCAGTTGTCTGTGCCTTAGGTTGGAGTATTTTCTCCTATGCCTTCTCAGTATACATCGACAACTTTTTTAATATGTCTTATATGTATGGCAGTTTCACCGGTGTGGTCTTGCTTATGATGTGGTTCTACTTCTGTATCTATATCTTGTTTATCGGTGCAGAAATCATCCGTCATGCCTATCCGGATAGCCGAAAGGACTCATAACATCACTCGTTTCTGAATTCTGATTTTTTCATAAAAATGGTTCAGGATTTCTTTATAGTCACAGCCTTGTTTTGCCATTTCGACAGCTCCATTCTGACTCATTCCGGATCCATGTCCAAATCCCCCTCCATAAATTTTCAAACCGGAAACCACTCTTCCCTGATAAACTGTATCTATTGCAATAAAAGCACTGGGAAGCATCAATAATCCTGTCTTGATTGTTCCATCCTGTAATTCTAAATTCATATAAGATGAACAAAGAATCTTTCGAATCTGCATTTGATTATTTACCACCACCTGTCTCTCGTCTCCGTATATAGTGATTTGTGAGGCAATCCCTCCAACACCTCGTTCGTTCACTTCCGCTTTTTCGAATCTACCAATATTTACTCCAGTCATTAATGATACTGCATTTTCAATCTGCCCACTATTCAAATAACACTTCCACCGATAATATGGCTGATTTTTTTCATACCCATCTCCTTTTCCACGAATGTATTTCTCAAAATTAACGGATGGTTGGCTCCATTTCTCCGCCACTTTACATCCTGACAAATATCTTTTTTTCTCCCTTCCCCAAATACGATAATTTGTGGTATAACCACAGGATGTGGAAAAATAATATGCTGTAATCGGCTTTCCCCGATAGGTTAAAATTAAATTCCTTGTCTCCTTCGCAGCCTGGAAGCACCTCTTATTCGGTGCATTTCTGTTATAGACCTGGTAATCTGTACTATCATCTGCTTCCGCCTTGTATTTCTTATATTTTTTTATTTTGGAACTGACAATATAAGTTCTGGCACAAACCGCTTGAGCTTTCATTGCTTCCTTCGGGGCATCTACTCCGATTTCACTGGAGACTACACCAGCCACATAATGTTCCAGTTCTACTTGATTAACCACAACCAATCCACTATTTTCCCGATATATATTGAGTGTTCCATAATAGACTACATCTTTATCCGAAGTTCCTTCCATCGAAATTCCATCTTTTGCTTCGACCTTTATTACATCATTGTCTTGAAACACTGCACTGTCCCGATTCAAATTCAACGAATCTACTTCGTTTTTTTCCTTTGCACGATACAGCTTCATTTGAGTTCCTCGAAGTTTTAAATTTGAATGCCAGCGTTGTTTACTTTCCGGGTTCAAAATCACAATTCGCACCCATGTCTTGTCCTCCTTTTTCTTTTTCATTCCCACAAATTTTGATTTCACAGCCGGTTCTGACTTTGGTATTTGCACACTTTCCATTAACTCTGCCGAATCAATTCGAAATGCAGTCGCTGTTAAAATCAATAATACAATCCAACCGATAATTACTTTTTTCATATTTCCCCCTTATATTTACACATAAAAAACGCAGTATATAAATATACTGCGTTCATTAAAAAATCTTTTGTAAAAACCTAAGGTGCCAGGCCTGTTTTTTGAGTCCTAGCTTCCGCCAGGTGGGCAACCGCATCTAAAGTTCTGTCTTCCACTAATATTAATGAGGCCTGACATCTCTTTAGAGATTAGGAATCCCTTTATTCATACTGTAGGTTCAAAATTAACAGCATCCATAACACTTCAGGTCTCAAAACAGATAACTGTTTTGATAGTTTTATTATAGTCTATTCAAGCTATTTTTGCAATGACTTTTCGTCTACACTTTCCCCTATTTTTCGCACCTTTTCCACTGTACAATTACCGGAACTTGTCCTCTTGTTTCATCATTGCATCACAGCCGTTCTATACACGCGAATAGGCCTTCGGCTGTTTCCTTATTCCTAAAAAAGAAAAGACCTTAACGGTCTTTTCTTAAAAAGCAATTATTTATCAAGCTGTGGGCCTGCAGGAACGAGTGCTTTACCAGCTTCATTTCCTGTATACTTCACAAAGTTCTTGTTAAATCTTGTTGCAAGATCAACTGCCTTAGTTTCCCATTCAGAAGCATCTGCATATGTATCTCTTGGATCAAGGATTGCAGGATCAACTCCTGGAAGTTCTGTTGGAACTTCGAAGTTGAAGATTGGAATCTGCTTTGTAGGCGCATTGTTGATGTCACCGTTTAAGATAGCATCAATGATTCCACGAGTATCCTTAATAGAAATTCTCTTTCCAGTTCCATTCCATCCTGTATTTACTAAGTAAGCCTTTGCTCCACTCTTTTCCATCTTCTTAACAAGTTCTTCAGCATACTTTGTTGGATGTAATTCTAAGAATGCCTGTCCGAAACATGCTGAGAATGTTGGAGTAGGTTCTGTAATTCCACGTTCTGTACCTGCAAGTTTTGCAGTAAATCCTGATAAGAAGTAATACTGTGTCTGTTCCGGTGTTAAAACAGATACAGGAGGTAATACTCCGAATGCTTCTGCTGATAAGAAGATAACGTTCTTAGCAGCTGGTGCTGAAGATACTGGACGAACAATGTTTTCAATATGGTTGATTGGATAAGAAACACGTGTATTTTCTGTAACACTCTTATCATCAAAATCAATCTTTCCGTCAGCATCTACAGTAACGTTTTCTAATAAAGCATTACGCTTGATTGCATTATAGATATCCGGTTCAGATTCCTTATCAAGGTTGATAACCTTAGCGTAACATCCACCTTCAAAGTTGAATACACCATTGTCATCCCAACCATGTTCATCATCACCGATTAATAATCTCTTAGGATCTGTAGAAAGAGTAGTCTTTCCTGTTCCTGATAAACCAAAGAAGATTGCTGTGTTTTCACCGTTTAAGTCAGTGTTTGCTGAACAGTGCATTGAAGCAATTCCCTTTAATGGAAGGTAATAGTTCATCATTGAGAACATACCCTTCTTCATTTCTCCACCATACCATGTGTTTAAGATAACCTGTTCACGGCTTGTGATATTAAATACAACTGCTGTTTCTGAGTTTAATCCTAATTCCTTGTAATTTTCAACTTTTGCCTTAGAAGCATTATATACTACAAAATCAGGTTCAAAGTTTTCTAATTCTTCATCTGTAGGAACAATAAACATGTTCTTTACGAAATGTGCCTGCCAAGCAACTTCCATGATGAAACGAACTGCCATACGTGTATCCTTGTTTGCACCACAAAATGCATCAACAACGTATAACTTCTTATTAGAAAGTTCCTTAATGGCTAATTCCTTACATGCTTCCCATGTTTCCTTAGATGCACGGTGGTTATCGTTTGGATATTCTGCGGAATCCCACCATACAGTGTTTTCTGAATTTTCGTCCTCAACGATAAATTTATCTTTAGGAGAACGTCCTGTATAAATACCTGTCATAACGTTTACTGCGTCAAGTTCAGTATTCTGTCCTTTTTCATATCCTGTAAGTTCAGGATTTGTCTCGTCTTCAAATAATTTTTCATACGAAGGATTATAAATAATCTCTTCTACACCTGTAATGCCATACTTACTTAAATCAATAGTTGCCATTTTTTTACCTCTTTCCTTTCAGTATAATAAGCTATTCCTCTATTTCCTCGCATATAAAGGCAATAACTCCACAGTGAATTATATACGAACCATTTTACATTGTCAAACCGAACCGCCTTTTAAATTAATTTTTTAATAAAATAAAGTAACAAAAGCTATTATTCTTAACCAAACTGTTCCACAAACTCGTCCAGTGAAACCGGTCTTCCAAAATAATATCCCTGAAGAAAGTCGCAGCCGAAGTCCCTCATGGTATTCGCCATTTCTTGTGTTTCAATTCCCTCTGCGGTTACACTAACATCCATGCTTTTTAAGATTTTCAGTTCACTAGGAAGAAACTCTGTAGGCTTTTTAAAGTGTGCATGAATCACATCCTTATCTAATTTCACATTGCTCAACGGATAATTCAAAACACTGATGGCATTGGAATAACCGCTTCCATAATCATCCAACGAAAACTTGAATCCTTCCTGAACAAAAGACTCCATATTCTCCTGAATCAGTTCAATATCCATAATGTTTCGTTCAGTGATCTCTAGGTGAATTCGATTCGGAGAAAGATTATATTTCGAAAGAATATTTTTATAGTTCATCAGAATGTTCTTATCTTTAAATTGGATTGGTGACATATTCACATTAATCCATTCTAAGCCAAGCTTCTTTCCTACTTTACTATAAAAGTCACAAGTTTTTTCGAATACTTGACTTCCAAGTCTCGTAATACTTCCATTCTTTTCAGCAATCGAAATAAATTCCTTTGGCTTGATCCACCCAATTACCCCATCATTGATTCTCACTAGTGATTCCGCACCGATAATCTTAAAGTCCGAAGTTCTAACAACCGGTTGAAGGAACACTTCTACACTATAATCGTCCAGCGCCGTTTCCAATGCTACCTTTACCGCCTCTAAACGATTAATTTTATCCAACGTTTTCCTGGTTATTTCTATTGTCTCTGTGTTCTGCTCAACCGCTTCACTTAACGCTTCTTCAATCGCCTGAAAAACCACTCTCGGTTTTTCTTTCAACTTGGAATCATATTTGGCAAAGCCAATATCGAGAAACATTTCTGTTTTATCCATAATCCACGCACGTTCAAAACGTTTTCTGATTTTTTCAATCATTTCTTCCGTGTTCTGTTTTCGAGTCACGATGGCAAATCGTCCATCTCGAATGTAAAAGTTTTGCGACCCGCGAAATTCCTTTTTCATGAAATTTGCAATTAACACCAAACAATTATCCATATGGGTCGAACCATATATTTCTCTGTTTTTTCTATACCCACGAATCGAAAAAGCAATAATTCGATATTCCGTAAACCAATTCCATTCTTCTAATAAAAGCAACAAACTATCATAATGAAAAATTCCAGTTTTACCATTTAGATAAAACTCAGGATTTTCAAATCCCAGATAAACAACCAAAATAGAAATTACATAGAATAAATCCATAACAAGGAACTGTGGATATATCTTTCGCACAATATATGCAAAAGTTAATATCCCTATGTAAAATAAAATTACTGCCTTTTTCCGCTTGATTATCGTATTTTTTTTTGAGCAGAGTACTAGCAATGATAATGCTTGAAAGAAAAAAGCATAAACATATAAAATGTTATAATATTTTCCAGCTTCATATCCGTGTTCTGTAATACGAAAGATTAAATGATTCCAATTCGAGGTGACAATTAACCCAAGAACAACAAAATGAATCATAAACACTGCAGTTGAGGATACCGGTATTGTTTTCATATCCACTCCCAACATCGTCATCGTCAACATGAAGAACAAAAATATTCTGGAAAAGAACAACAAGAAATATGCACTGTTTACCGCATACAACATCCCCGTGGAATACTCATAATATAATTCATCCATTCTTGTAGATGCGTAATCAGCTAACAACGTTAACGCTTCAATCAAAACAATGAACGCAAAGGTATAACGACTTCTAATCGGTAACTTTGGTCTGGTTACATAGAAAATATGGATTACAAGTAAAATACATACGGATGGTCCTAACAAATGATAATCCCACATTGGCACGTCCTCCTTTTTCACAAAATTAATCAGATATCCTTGTAACAGAAACAGGAATTCGCAGTTTATGATAATCAATCCCCATAAGAGTTCTCTTCCATCCATCATAAACCAAAACAATCGGATAATGCTTTTTTCCCCAGAACCGTCCCTTCTTTTCGTAAATTTCATACCCGGCAATCGTAACCGTATGATTCCTGTAGTATCCAAAAGAAAGATTCATCAACAAAGGATTTTGCATATCGATTTGTTTCTTAATCGTTTTAAAAATTCCAACACAATATACACTACGGGTTTTTCTACTGGCTATTCCATAGATTTCCGCACACCGTTTCATCACCGAACTAATTCTATGGAATCCTAGCCCTTTGTTCCACTGATAGCCTTTCCTTACGGCATTCTCTTTCACCAGATCATAGATTATTTCCTGATCAACCTTTTCATCGTTTTGATTTAAATAATAGGACAAAATTCTGGTGATTCCGGTTAACACACAATTATTAGCATCTTCTCCTAAATCCCTCATGGAAAAATCATCCATAAGCAGAACTTTTCGTGCCACCAAAATCATATTATCCCCATAGTTCATGCTGATATATTTTCTGCTATTTTCAATCCCCCCATAATCCACAAAAAAACGGGACACTTTATTATTTTTTGTCAATAATATCATTTCTCCCTTTAAATATACTGTTTGATGGAATTACTCCTCGAACACTGGATAATGGATAGATGTTCGTATTTCTGCCAATGACAGTTCCTGGGTTCAAAACAGAATTACATCCTACTTCCACATAATCTCCAATCATGGCACCAAATTTTTTCAATCCGGTTTCAATCTGCTCTTCTTCATCTTTCACAACCACTAATGTTTTATCGGACTTCACATTGGATGTGATGGATCCGGCTCCCATATGGGAATGTGTTCCAAGAACACTATCTCCTACATAATTATAGTGCGGAACCTGTACTGTGTTAAACAATACAACATTCTTTAACTCTGTGGAATTTCCAACCACACAGTTTTTTCCAACAATAGCTTTTCCTCGAACAAAAGCTCCCGGTCTAACTTCGGTATCTGCATCAATAATTAACGGACCTGTTAATGTGGCCGTTTTGGCAACAGATACAGATTTATGAATCCAGATATCTTCTGCCGGATGTTCGAATTCCTCTGCCGGTAAGGTTGGCCCTAACTTTAAGATAAAGTCTCCAATATCCGCTAACACTTCCCATGGATATGTTTTTCCATCAAATAATTCAGCTGCAATTGTTTCATTTAAATCATATAAATCACTAATTTTGTAAATCATGTTCTCTCCTCTTTCTTTACACTTGTGTCCCGTTCTTGCACGAGTGCAAGAACTATTCTCTTTTTTTCATTAAACGGTGTCCCGTTCTTGCACTTGTGCAAGAACTATTCTCTTTTTTTCATTAAACGGTGTCCCGTTCTTGCACAAGTGCAAGAACTATTCTCTCTTTTTTCATTAAACGGTGTCCCGTTCTTGCACGAGTGCAAGAACTATTCTCTTTTTTTTCATTAAACGGTGTCCCGTTCTTGCACGAGTGCAAGAACTACGCGCGCATGCGCGCCATAATCAGAAAAACAAATGAACAATTGCAAATAAATTTGCAATTGTTCTCTTGTTTTTCTGATTACACCGTTTATTGCCTCCGCGATCATTCTACGGTCACGGATTTTGCAAGGTTTCTTGGTTTATCTACATTCAGTCCTTTTAAGACTGTTGTATAATATGCAATTAACTGCAATGGAATCACAGTAAGCATAGGCATCAACACGTCCTCAAGAACAGGAACTTCAATAATTTCATCCATGACACCTTCACTAAATTCTGTACCTTCCTTACATACTGTAATGGTAAATGCACCTCTGGATTTTACTTCCACAATATTACTTACCATTTTTTCCATCAAATCACTCTGCGTAGCCACACCGATGACTGGCATGCCTTCTTCTACCAGTGAAATTGTTCCATGCTTTAATTCTCCGGCAGCATAAGATTCTGAGTGAATATAAGATATTTCTTTCAATTTCAGAGAACCTTCCATACTCAATGCATAATCAAGTCCTCTTCCAATATATAACAGACTCTGAGCTGTGATTAATTTTGATGCAACATACTGACATTTGTCTTCACATCCCATAGTCTTCTCAATTAAATCAGGAATGTTTGTAAGTTCTTTGGTAAGTCGCTTACATTCTTCTTCTGAAATAAATCCTTTGGCATAAGCCATTTCAAATGCTAACAGATACATTACAGACATCTGAACAGAAAATGCCTTGGTGGATGCCACGGAAATTTCCGGACCTGCATGGGTATAAAGAACCATGTCAGCCTCTCTGGCAATGGAAGAGCCTTTAACATTCACGATAGCAAGAACTTTCGCTCCACGATCATGGGCCAAGTGCAATGCTGCTTTAGTATCTGCTGTTTCACCAGACTGTGAAATAACAATTACCAAATCATCCTTTTCAATGATTGGATCTCTATAACGGAATTCCGAAGCAATATCAACCGTCACCTCAGTACGTGCCAATTTTTCAATAACATACTTTCCTACCACTCCGGCATGCATTGCAGTACCACAGGCAACAATGAATAACTTTCTGTAATTCTTTAATGTTTCCGCTGTTAAACCACATTCGGATAAATCCGGCATTCCATTCACGATTCTTGGTGAAATGGTGGTCTTTACTGCTGTCGGCTGTTCATGAATTTCCTTTAACATAAAGTGTTCATAACCACCTTTTTCTGCAGCATCCATATCTAAATTAGAAACTTGAACTTCTTTTACAATCTGCTGTTTATGAATATCACAAAACTCTACTCTGTCAGCCTTGATTGTAGCGATTTCATTTTCTTCCAGTAAATAATACTTTCTTGTGTACTGAAGAATCGCCGGTACATCAGAAGCGATGAAGTTTTCATTTTCGCCTACTCCGATAATCAATGGACTGTCTTTTCTCACGGAAAAGATGCAATCCGGATAATCCTTAAATAAAATTCCCAGTGCGTAAGCACCTCGAACATCAGCCAATGTCTTTACAACTGCATCAATCGGATCCCCGTTATAATAGTAATCCAATAACTTCGCTACGGTTTCTGTATCTGTTTCACTTTCAAAGCTATATCCCTTACTGATTAAGAACTTTTTAATGTCCTTATAGTTTTCAATGATACCATTATGAACAATGGATACTCTCTTGCTTCCATGTGGATGAGAGTTAATGTCAGAAGGTTCTCCGTGTGTAGCCCATCTGGTATGTCCGATACCACAATGACCAACCGGCTTATGATTTTCTTCTAACTTTGTTCTCAGATTCTTTAACTCACCCTTAGACTTCTCTACTGTAATTTGATTATTTTCAAATACAGCGATTCCTGCAGAGTCATATCCACGATATTCCAACTTCGATAAGGCATTTAACAACACCTCTGTACAGTCTCTTTCACCTGCATAACCAACAATTCCACACATATAGTCTTTTCTCCTTTTTGATTCCCGATGAACTTATTTTTTCCCTTTTTTCTTTGTGTTATAAAAGGTTGAAACATAATTATAATATTGAGTCATCTGTCCAACGTTATTTAGTTTAATTACGTTCTGAAATCTCCCGATAATAAATTCATCTAATTTTTTCATATATTCTTCGGCGGAAAGTTCTCCTTCCGCAACCTTAGTAAGTCCCATTTCCCAACTGGCTGTCAATTCCGGATTCAATAAAGATTTAATGGACCCGTGTACCACACCGAAAATCATTTCTCCCAACTGCGTCGGTGTAACAACCTGTGTTTTCTTACTCAATGAAATATATTTAATGTTCGTCAGCTTTTTAATGATTTCAGCGCGGGTAGCACTGGTTCCAATTCCCGACCCCTTAATCTGTGCCCGTAAATCTTCATCTTCAATCAGCTGTCCTGCGTTCTCCATAGCAAGAATTAACGAGCCTGATGTATACCGTTTTGGTGGGCTCGTTTCCCCTTCTTTTATGGACAAACTATCAATTACTATTCTAGCACCTTTTCCTATATTATTCAACAAATCAAAGAATTTCTCGTCCAGTTCCAAAGACTCATTTTCCTCTTGTTCTGCGGACTCTGTCTGCGCTTCAACTGCTTCGTTTTTCACCGCTTCTGTATCATCGCCCCCCTTGGAATCTGTCGCCTTCTTTTTTGACTTTGGAACCCCTGCAA
This sequence comes from uncultured Lachnospiraceae bacterium, assembly GCA_902766735.1. Classification (GTDB taxonomy): domain Bacteria; phylum Bacillota; class Clostridia; order Lachnospirales; family Lachnospiraceae; genus Eubacterium_G. The sequence goes on along the minus strand of CACXEU010000057.1, from coordinate 14,525 downwards.
TTTCCAAATATCCTTTTTGAGCCAAGATTTTGAAATTTGAGCTAAACTGCTCTGTCGTTGTGGATTCATCTGTAAATGTTGCAGGCATAATTCCTGTCAGCGTAGCCTTTTTATAAATGGCCGGTGGATAGAAAATACTCAAAAATCTTCGGACAATCAACATATAAACTTTCTGATTGATTGGCTTTTGCTTCGCCAGTCCGTTCAGTCCCTGCCCCGTCGGGATAATTGCATAGTGGTCTGTGATTTTCTTGTCATCCACATATTTGGTCTTTTCCAACCCCTTGAAGCTCCCCTGTGTAAGAATATTCTTCGCAAACTGTCCACAAGGCTGGTAATACTGTAATCCGGAAATGTTTTTATGAATTTCCTTGGAAACCGCGGTAGACAGCACTCTGGCATCCGTTCTCGGATAGGTCACCAGTTTTGCTTCATAAAGCTGTTGCACCACATTCAAAGTTTCGTCCGGACTAATTTTAAACATTTTCGAGCAGTCATTCTGTAATTCTGCCAAGTTATATAGCAGTGGTGCCTGTTTTTTTTCATCCTTCATAGTAATGGATTTCACAGTCATTTCCATTGGCTGATGAGCCTCCAATGCCTGAATCAATGCTTGAGCTGTAGTGTTTTCCTTAAATCCATTTTCCTTATACAATAACGGAGACTCAAAGAATTTTGACCCTTTGACCGCTTTCCACTCCGTATCAATTTTTCTGCCTTCAATATCCGTCTGAGCAATCACACGATAAAACGGTGTCTTCACAAAACCACGAATTTCCCGTTCCCGATTACAAATCATTCCCAAAACACAGGTCATAACACGACCTACATTAATGGATTTCCACTCTCCCTTTAAATAATTCTGAATGGAATTTCCATACTTTAATGTCAAAAGTCTTGAGAAATTGATTCCCATCAGATAATCTTCTTTCGCGCGAAGATATGCCGCATCTGACAAATGATTGTATTCGCTTAAATCCTTTGCTTCCTTGATTCCACGAATAATCTCTTCTTCAGTCTGAGAATCGATCCACACTCGTTTTTCTTTTTTCCCTTTAACCCCTGCTTCCTGTGCCACCAATCGATAAATGTACTCTCCTTCACGTCCCGAGTCAGTGCAAACATAAATCGTGTCCACATCCTCTCTGGTAAGAAGCCCCTTTACGATTCCAAACTGTTTTTTTACACCAGGGATTATTTCGTACTTCCATTCTTTAGGAATGAAGGGTAAATCCTTTAAATTCCATTTCTTGTATTTCTCATCATATACTTCCGGATAGCTCATGGTAACCAAATGTCCCACACACCAGGTCACAATAGCAGTATCCCCTTCCATATATCCGTCTTTTCTTGTCGTATTCAGTTTTAATGCCTTTGCAAACTCAGCTGCCACGCTTGGCTTTTCTGCAATAAATACTGCTTTTCCCATGGTCACCTCTTATCTGTTAATATCATCTAAAGTCTCATTATATGACGGCAGGAACTCCTTCATGAAAAAGTCCAGTTCTTCCATGTGCATCTCCTGCAGCGTCTTATAAATGGTTTCTTCCGCCTTAACAAAGTCGGTATTTCCCATATCCCTTTCTTCCAGACATTTAATATAAGCCGACATTTTATCTGCCGCCTTCACATATTTCCATTCTTCATTTTCCTCTTCAATCAAAACAGACTCATAAGCCGGTCGCATTTCTTCCGGAAGTTCAGACAATAATTGTCTTGCTGCAGTCCGCTCAACCTTTTTATAAGCATCCCGAATTTCCGGCGCATAATATTTAATCGGTGTAGGCAAATCACCCGTAAAGATTTCCGTGGTGTCATGCATTATACCAAGCATTGCAATATGTTCTGCATTCAGTTTTTTCCCAAAATATGTATTTCCAATCACAGCCAAGGCATGAGCAATAATTGCCACATCCAGACTGTGTTCCGCAATATTTTCATTGATTGTATTTCTCATAAGCCCCCAGCGGTCAATATAACGCATTCTTGCGAGAATTCCATAAAAGTTATTCATTTCCAGTCTCCTTTCATTGAACCAATAACGGTTCCATTATACCAAATAACTTGGAAAGAAACCATAAAAAAGTATTGCTTGCGCCACTTTGTGCGCGAGCGAATGCGTTAGCATAAAAACATCTCCGCGAGTTGTGTATCCTTGCGGAGCATTTTTATTGCATAGGAAAGTTCAGAGAACATTCCTATGCAATAAAAAAAACCTGTACTATTTCTAATACAGGTTATTTTTCGTCGCCTTAATTGATTAAAAGAACACGAATATCGCTTCTTTCTGCTTAATGGCAATCTTCGATAAATGTAATGTTATTATACCGAGACCAGTCAGAGATTTCAGTTATAAGTATTAAAGATATAATTAAATTATACCTTGCTTCTTTTTTGGGCAAAAAAATCAAATAATCCTTTGGTTTCATTTTGTCGTTTCACTTTCCTTAACATTTTATTTATTGAAAATCATAATATGCTTTTCCCTTTTTTAACTTTATGTGTTTCATATTCGCCAATTCACTTACCGTCACGAAAACATACCCCTGTTTCTGCATGGTCGGAACAATTTCTTTCACTGCTTCCACACTCCATGAATGAATATCATGCAGTAAAATAATATCTCCATCCTTAATATTTTTCGTGGCTCTCTTTACAGTCTTCTTTTTGTTTTTTGTCTTCCAATCCAGCGTGTCCACATTCCAGCAAATCATCGGTGTCTTTACATACTTTCTTAACTTCTTACTTCTTGCTCCGGCACCATACGGTGGGCGTAAGAATTTGGTCTTATGACCGGTGAATTTTTTCACTTTCTTGTCCACACCTTTGATTTCTTTCTTTAATTTCTTCACTGATGCCTTGGATAAATTTGCATGATGTACCGTATGATTTCCAATATCACAGTGCAACGCATCCATTCGCTTCAGAATCTTCTTTGCATCATTTCTGTCAAGACCGTCTCCGCAAACAAAGAAAGTTGCTTTTGCGTTATATCGTTCCAACGTATCCAACAATTCCATAGTGTATCGTCCCGGACCATCATCAAAAGTCAGGGCAACATACTTTTTAGGAACCGGCTTTGGTGCCGCAGTAGTCATTTCCACTGTGGTAACTTCCACAGTCGTTTCCTGTATGGAAGTTTCCTTTTCCACTTTTTTACTGTTTTCTGACTCTTTCCCCTGCTTTTCTCTATAAATGCTTCCACTTATAAATCCGGCACAAAAAGTTGCGATAATCACAAGGATTGCCACAACCTTACGTGCCAAATTATTTTTTTTACAATCTTCCATTTCGGATATTCCTTCTTTTGTACCATTTTTTGACTAGATTCTTATAGCCGTATAGTATTTTATATCGAAATAACTTTCTTGTATATAGATTTCACAAAAATTTTACAATTTAATTTTTTCCGGTGCCCATCCATATTTTTTATAGTACTGAACATCCAGATGATGCTCCGCTGCATACATTTGAATCAATTCCTTTCGTGCCTTTTCCCTTAATTTTCCATTCCCATACCCATCCTGTTGAAAGCGATCCCAAGCCCCTGGAATGTCCTGAGTCATTTTTTTTACATCCTCATACAAACCTGCACCATCTCTCGGAACCTGATAATCAACAATTTCATAGCCGTCTTTTGTTTTCTTTAACTGAAGCCGGGCAAGACTGCCATCCGTATCACATTCTTCCAATATGTTTCCAATTTTATAATACGCATAACTTTGGAAATTTCCAAAGGCATAGAGAGAACCATCTTTTTCCACCGTTCCGTAAATGACATAGGCCGGAATCCAAACCTTACCGTATGACTGCTCTGATTGTCTCTTACTCTTGACCTCATCCAGAGAATCCGACTGCCATACTGCCCTTATCACTTCATCCTCTGCATTGTATTCAAAGCATGGGAGTTCCTCTTTTTCCACATAAGTCCCCTCAGGAATCAACTGAATGGTTTCTTCCACCATCGTTTTGTCTACGGGGCTATATGTGTTTAACAGATAACGGCCATGTCCCCCATCATAAACAAGAAAGCTGTAGTAAATCTTTCCACCTGTCATCCAACGATAGTAATGTGTGCTCCATCGTTTTCTGAAATCACTGACCGATATGTTGCTCTTCTTCTGAAGACTTCTCTTTACCAGATCCACATTCTGTTCCTGCTGTTTCTTCCATTTTTCATAACAATCTTTTTTCGTTTCCCAATCCGTTCCTGTTTTTTCATACTCCCACTGTTCCAAACGAGCCTGTTTCATGGAGTAAACATAATAGGTTCCAACCGGCTTTCCATCTTTCACGTTAAAGATTACCACCCGGTCTTTTTCCCGGTAAATCACTGTCTGCATTTCGTCTTCATTCATTTCAAAGTAAACACAGCCGATTTTCTGCAAATCAATGGTAGCTGCTAATGCCTTGGTCTCCTGGTCAATTAATACCAGCCCCTGCTCGGATGCAAAGGCGAAATAGGTTTCATCAATAAACTGTATATCCGGCGTATACTCAGTATTTCCGCTTCCCGGTGCCATTGTCAGTTGTGTAGCAACCTTCCCGGTTTCCTTTCCAATCCCCAAAGCCTGCTTTACCATTGCCCAGGTTTTTCCACCGTTGGAAAAGTTTACCAACGCAAAAGTAGATAGTAAGACGACCATCAAAACAGCTGCCGCTTTCACAATGTTCCCCGGTCGAAAACGAACAACCCGATTCTTATGCTCCAATTGTTCCCATATTTGTTCCTGTAATCCCTCCGGCTCCTGAATGGAATCAAAGGCATCATATATCTTTTTATCTTTCATTCTCTGCGTCCTCCTGTTCCAGTTTTTCTTTTAACAATGCTCGTGCTTTCGCAAGCCGGGACCCGATGGTGCTTTCTTTTTTCTTTAAAAACTTTGCAATTTCCCGGATGCTCCGTTCTTCATAATAAAAGAAAAACAATACTTCCCTGTATCTTACCGGCAGTTCCATGATTCCCTTGCACGTACGTATAAACATCTAGCCTTAAATCGTTTAAAGGGTATGCAAAATGCACACCCCTAATTTATATGTAGAAACTCATAAATTATAAATAGTGCAAAGGAGTATTCGTAAAAACTCCTTTACACTATTCCACATTATGCTTTATAAAGTATTTTTTTAACCAACATTTTTATCTGCTGATTACTCCTAATAATCTTTTCAACAAGTCGAAGTACAATAACAGTAATAATTATCCCAGTAATATTGATTATTAAATCATCAACATCCGCAACCCTACTAGGATGACCTGTTGTATAATTTATAATCAATTGTATCAACTCTATCAATAATGATATTAAACTAGTTTGTAATATAGCTCTCCAACAGTCTTTTCTACCTTTTGTACAAACTTCAACAAAAAGTACAAACGGAGATAATAGGAATATATTTCCTAATAACTGTATATATGCACCTTGGCTAAAATAATTGACAATTGACCCAAATGGCTTCAACTGATAAAACCTAAAATACTCTCCAACTCCCTCTTTTATTTCAGCTAATGTTGCTTCATCAAAAATAAATATAGGGAAAATTGTCACTTTTATTAAACATAAAATATATATGATGAAAGCAGGAATAATCCAATAGCGTACTTGTTTCTGTTTTTTAGCAGAATATATTATATATCCTATGATTGAAGATAAAAAGAATAGAATACAGAATAATTCTGAAGTCATATCTAATATCATATATTCCTCCCATTACCACGCTATATAAAAGCTACCTTTCCATCTTTGTCCTGCCCAATCTCTAAAATAAATACCATCTATTGCTGATTTAGTTTTATACTTTGTTTCGCTGCTTTGCACAGACGATACATTGCTAATAAAATCTGCTCCCTGCCAACCAAACCAAAAACTTTTTTCCGCAGTATAAATCCCCATTTTACAATCACTTGTACCCTGTGTTGGATAAACATCAATTGTTAAATTTTTTCCTTTTTTAAATCCATGTTTGTAAAAAATCCCTCCAGTCATATTGTAGGTCCCTTCATGACTCCCTGCATAAACACTACATGTAAATACAGATAATACGCATAATACCATTAAAAACTTATAAATTTTCTTCATTTGATTCTCCTTTTTGTCATTTTCTTATTGTCGTATGTACACAAACAAAGAACAATAGTTCTTTGAAAATTATACCACGATGCCATTGTATTACTATCCTCATTTTTGCCAAAAATAATAACTATTCAGAATTAAATTTCAGCATTTTTCTTCTTGACATAGTGAGAAACATTTTTCCTTCCCACTTTCTCAAATATAAAACGCCAGACTACCGTCTGACGTTTAGTTTGATTTTACGCTTTTATTCAATTTTCGCTTGTTTTCTATCTCAATTCCACCTCTAAACTTAACAAGTACACTCCCATCAATTTTTATAACCATTTCATCTAATAATGTCCCCCACAAAACCTCACCAAACTCATCAATTAGCCCCTCTGTTTTTTCGAAGTTTTCTATGAAGTGTTTAGCTCGGAGAATTCGTTCTGTTTTTAGCCTTTTTTCCTTTTCGATTTTTGCACATTTTTTTCTTAATTCCTCACATTCTGCATTTGACGATTTAATGCTTTCGTTCTCTTTCCCTCCGGCTGAATCAGATATCAGTTTACTCATCTTTGTTTTAATATCTAAGATTTTCACATCCAATTCTTCTCTGTTATCAATTGTTTCAAGCATAATGTTTAGATTGTCTACCACCTCATTCTTATTAATTGCAAGCCTATTAAATGCTTCAATAAAGATTTCTTTAACCTCTGTCTCTGATATGGTTGGTGTCTTACATTTATGGTCTCCATCATATTTCTTATTACACCTATATACATTCTTTCTAAGTTTAGGGTTGTTGGAGTGATAGATTTTTTTACCAAAGTACCAACCACAGTCTTCGCATCTTATTTTCCAGCCTATCGGATTAAAGACTCCTGTTTTATTACTTTCTGCAATCTTTTTTAGTTCTATCTGCACCAAATCAAATGTGTCTCTTTCTATTATTGGCTTATGATGGTTTTCAATGTAATATTGCTTTAATTCACCATTGTTTTTTCTTGATTTGTGGTTCAAGAAATCATATGAATATGTTTTCTGTAAAAGGGCATCCCCTTTATACTTTTCGTTTGTCAAAATGCTGTGTACTGTACTTGTATGCCATCTTTTCCCACCCGCCGGGGATGGTACATTTTCACTTTCTAATATCTTTGCAATCTTATTTCTAGACACCCTTTGCAAGAATAAACCATATATTCTTTCAACAATTTTGGCTTGTTCCTTATTGATCACAAACTCACCATTAGGTCCTTTATCGTATCCTAAAAAGTTGAGTAAGATACACTGACTTGGCCTTTTGCCATTAGCTTCCTTCTACCCCATTCCTGCTCTCCCAGTAATAATTTTCGAGCTCTTATTTCCATGGTTTTGAAAGGTTTCTTTTCCCCTTCACTATATAAACGATTGAGGCCACAGATTTTTCCATTTTCTGTAAATATTTTCGTCAAATACACGAAAGAAAACTTTCTGCTTTTTCTGATGATATACACAAAAAGAGACACTGTATTAACAATGCCTCTTTTCACGAAAAATATCTATTACATTCCTAAAAATTTCTTAACAATTGCTTCCATTCCGTCTGCTTCACATTTATTGTTGTGACGAACTTCAGCATTTCTGATTTCTTCGATTGCATTTGGAACCTTCACATTTCCAATCTTGGAAAGTTCGTCAACCAAATCGAAGTCTTCCCAACTATCATACTTTGGATCAATGGCATCCATTACGCTTCTCGTAAACTTGAATGGGCTGGCTGTAGAAGCGATAACGGTTACGTTGTCATCCTTTGTTTCAGCTTCATATTTTTCAAAGACGCATCTTGCAACAGCCGTATGAGTATCCATTACATATCCTGTCTTTTCATAAATATCCTTGATTACAGCAGCTGTTTCTGCTTCAGAAGCATAGTTTCCGTAGAAATCAGCCAATTCTGCTTTCATTTCATCGGTAATTGTGTAAACGCCCTTTTCAGTCAAATCAGCCATTAACTGACTGTTCTTTTCTGCATCGTTTCCAGCAATCTTATAGATTAATCGTTCCAGGTTACTTGAAATCAAGATATCCATAGACGGAGATGTAGTAAGAATAAAGTCGCGATTCTTATCATAAGAGCCTGTCTTAAAGAAATCGAATAATACTTTATTTTCATTGGATGCACAGATTAACTTGTCAATTGGAAGTCCCATGTTCTTTGCATAGTAAGCAGCAAGAATGTTTCCAAAGTTACCTGTAGGAACAACAACGTTCATCTTCTGTCCATCAGACAATTTTCCTTCTGCATATAATTTAGCGTATGCATAAACATAATATGCTACCTGTGGAACAAGACGTCCGATATTGATAGAGTTTGCAGATGAGAACTGGAATCCTGCAGCGTCCATTTCCTTTGCTAATTCCTTATTGTTAAAGATGGCTTTCACGCCACTCTGTGCTTCGTCAAAGTTTCCTTTGATTGCTACAACGTAAGTGTTGTCACCCTTCTGGGTAACCATCTGTTTTTCCTGGATTGGTGAAACACCACCGTCTGGGTAGAATACGATAATACGTGTTCCCGGAACATCAGCAAAACCTGCCATAGCAGCCTTTCCTGTATCTCCTGAAGTTGCAGTTAAGATGACGATTTCATTCTTAACACCGTTCTTCTTAGCAGATGTTGTAAGAAGATGTGGAAGGATGGACAGTGCCATATCCTTAAATGCAATTGTCTTTCCATGGAATAATTCCAGGAAGTACGCACCTTCTACTTCTGCCAATGGTGCAATTTCTTCGGTATCAAATTTTGAATCGTATGCATTATTGATACAATTCTTTAATTCTTCTTCTGTAAAGTCTGTGAAGTACAGTTTCATGACTTCATAAGCCACTTCCTGATAAGACATCTTTGATAACTCTTCCACTGTTGCTTCCAATTTTGGAATTTCTGTAGGAACGAATAATCCACCGTCCTTAGCAAGACCCTGAAGGATTGCTTTGGAAGCTGTTAAACCTTTTTCCTGTCCTCTGGTACTATTGTATAAAATTTCTTTCATTTGAATCTCCTTTTACTTTGCGCTGTTTATGTAGTTAATTAAACCACCGCTTGAAATAATCTTCTGCATAAATTCAGGAAATGCCTGTCCCTGAAATTCAGTGCCTTTGGTCTTATTGTAGATTTTTCCACTATCAAAATCAACTTCTACCTGATCACCATCTTCAATTCCCTTAGCCGCTTCCGGACATTCAATTATCGGGAGTCCAATATTGATGGCATTTCTATAAAAGATTCTTGCAAATGTATCAGCAATTACACAGCTCACACCTGCCGCCTTAATGGCTATTGGTGCGTGTTCTCTGGAAGAACCGCAACCAAAGTTTTTATCTGCTACAATAATGTCTCCTTCGGAAACATTATTTACAAATTCTTTATCAATATCTTCCATACAATGTTTTGCAAGCTCTGCAGGATCTGGAACGTTCAAATATCTTGCAGGGATAATAACGTCAGTATCTACATTGCTTCCAAACTTAAATACTCTTCCTTCTGCTTTCATATCTGCCTCCTATAATCCTAATTCTTCCGGTCCTGAAATCTTTCCGGTAATGGCACTGGCTGCAGCTACTGCCGGAGAAGCCAGATAAACTTCTGATTCAGGATCTCCCATACGACCTACAAAGTTACGGTTTGTGGTAGCGACTGCGCGCTCACCCTTTGTCATGATACCCATATGTCCACCAAGACAAGGGCCACAAGTCGGTGTACTTACCGCACAACCAGCCTTAACGAAAGTTGTCATGATTCCTTCTTCGATACACTTCAGATAAATGTCCTGTGTAGCCGGGAAGATAATACAACGAACACCTTTCTTTACTTCACGTCCTTCTAAAATCTTTGCAGCAATACGCATATCTTCTAAACGTCCGTTGGTACAAGAACCGATAACAACCTGATCAATCTTTACCTCACCGACCTCATCGATTGTTCTTGTATTTTCCGGAAGATGTGGGAATGCAACCGTTGGCTTTAAGGTACTTAAATCAATGGTGTATTCCTCATCATATTCAGCATCTGCATCTGCTTCATAAACTGTAAATTCCTTTGTGGAATGTTCTTTCATATATTCTTTTGTTAAATCATCAACAATAAAGATTCCGTTCTTTCCGCCGGCTTCGATTGCCATATTTGTCATGGCAAATCTGTCATCCATGGAAAGATACTGAATTCCGTCTCCCACAAATTCCATGGAACGGTAAAGAGCTCCATCCACGCCAATCATTCCGATGATATGAAGAATAATATCTTTTCCGCTAACCCATTTTGCAGGCTTTCCTGTTAAATTAAATTTAATCGCTGATGGAACCTTGAACCAAGCCTTTCCTGTTGCCATACCGGCAGCCATATCAGTACTACCGACACCGGTAGAAAATGCTCCAAGAGCTCCATAAGTACATGTATGTGAATCAGCACCGATGACTACATCTCCAGCTACAACCAAACCTTTTTCCGGTAAGAGTGCATGCTCAATTCCTACTCTACCTGTTTCGAAATAGTTTGTAATGTCATTTTCTTCAGCAAAATCTTTTACACACTTATAAAGTTCTGCTGACTTAATATCCTTATTTGGTGTGAAATGGTCAGGAACCAATGCAATCTTATCTTTACAGAATACACAGTCCACATCCATCTTCTTCATTTCACCAATGGCAACCGGTGCAGTTACGTCATTTCCTAAAACCAAATCAAGATCAGCCTCAATTAACTGTCCTGCCTTTACTTCAGGAAGACCTGCATGTGCCGCAAGGATTTTCTGTGTCATAGTCATTCCCATGATGATTTCCTCCTTTAAAATCTTAGTTCTCATTATAACAATGTCATAATCCATACTATTTTAAAGCAAAACCCATTAATCGTCAATGGTTAATGAGGATTCCTGCAGTTTTCCACCAATGCATCCATTTCTTCCTGCTTACAATACGGTATATCCAAATAGCTCTGATCCATCTTTGCCAAAATATGAACACCGCCACGACAAATCCCAAGTTTCTTTGTCAATACATTACTTTTTATGGAGATGTACTGAATTTTGTCGATGTGAACAATCATATGTTTCGTTCCAAAAAACCCTTCCTTATCGTTAAAATAGTGATTTTTAACGGTAGCACCTTTTACCATGTAAGACAAATAATATGCTAACAGAATGAAAAACACTGCTACTATCCATCCACAAATTCCTACACCAACAGGGACCTCATCAAACTTCTTCTTTACCGAAAAAAATATTCCACCAAAAATCATTGTGAAGAATAACAAATTCTTAATTTTCAACACCCATACCATCTTCGGTTGTCTCATTAGATGAAATTCTATCGCATCGGAATATTCCGGAAGAAGTATTTTTAAAATCTGTTGTAACTGCTTCAAACTACAATAAAGGCAAAAAAAGGTTTTCTCTTTTTCTTCATCCCCCATTCCAACATTAATCAGTTCTGCCGAATATTTTTTAAAGATCCTCGCCATAAACGTTTGACGAATCACAATTCCATTTACCTTCTCCACCGGAATGGAATACTCAACTCTTTTGATTTTCCCATATCGAATATATATTTTATTATCAGTTCGTTTTGTTGCAAACTCTGCATATTTCAAGTAATAACGAATCCCCTGATACGTTATCGAGCATCCAAAAATGACAATACTTATCAGAATAATTATTCCACTGGAAAAACGTAAATTCTCCCCTTCGATCACCATACTTATAAAGCTTATTATACTCCCGAAGAAAACAAAGAATGTCAGTAAAGTTAAATATCTAACAGAATAAACGGTATTCATAATAATATCCCTTGGTTCGGAAACAAAATCAAACATTTCTATATCATTGTTTGATACTTCCTCACCATTCAGATATGCCATTCCAGCAAGGATTTCTTCCTTTAACGCATTTGCATCGTCCTTTTTCAAAGTAAGCTTCATATCTGTTGTATCTGCGGTAGAAAAACTATTGGTATTAATTTTAAGATTACAAATTCCAAAAAGCCTTCCTATAATCGTTTGCTCTAGATTTACATTGGATATATTTCCAATACCGATTGTATTCTTTTTAAAAAAGACGGTGTTTCTTTCCATACTGATTGTCCCGTCTTCTATGACTATCCATGTCTTATACCAAACACGAATTTTCCATAAGAAAATAATTATAAAAAAAACAAATGCACCCACTATGATTTTCGTCAATTCAGATTTTATCTCATCCATGGATTGTTTTCCCGCAAGAATATTATTATAAATATTCAATCCAACTCCAATCAGAATGGTAAAAACAGGTATGACATTCTGAAAAACACTAAAAAAATGATTTCTAAATCTTTGTTTTCTCATCCTTCTTCGTACTCCTGTTTCTGTTTTTCTTTTAGTGCCTCTTGATTAATGGATTTTAGCAGACTTTTGGAAATCCGTTCCGCCTTTTCCTCTTCCAGAAAACGAATTGTCACATCTCCTCCTGCTGTAGTCACATTCACTTTCGCAACCCCACAGATTTTATCAAACGGTCCCTTTAAAATTTCCAATTTATGTAACCGTTCAATAGGAACAATTTCTCTTGTTGTAAATATATATCCTTCGATAATATCAATACATTCCTCATCAATTTTATATCGGTAACGATGAAACCGAAACCATGGACTGATGACTGCATTCAAGAGACATATCACCATTAAAATAATTAATAGTATACTCAAAACCGGGATGTGATTCGGCAAAATGAAAGAAAACTCAATAATCAATAATGTGCCGATACAAAATATCATGGCTACCCCGGTTCCAAGGTACATATTGATTAATGCTCTTTTTGTTAATTTCTCGTACATTGAAACCTCCTCAAAATAAATCAGGAAATATTATAGCATAAATTCTTTCGGGTATGTTATAGTTTCAGTAAACATATTCAGCATAAAATACATAACGATATTGGAGGGATTATGCATTACAATTCACTAAATCAACATTTAAAAACAACCTTTGGCCAGAAGGTTTATAAGCTATCCATCTCATCAGGTCTGTCCTGTCCAAACAGAGATGGAACCCTCAGCGAACTTGGATGTACTTTTTGCAGTGAGGGAGGTTCCGGCGATTTTGCCACCTTAGCTTCCCTGTCCGTCACTGAACAAATTGAATTGGCGAAGGAAAAAGTATCAAAAAAAATAAAGGATGGAAAATATATTGCATACTTTCAATCCTTTACGAATACTTATGGTCCTGTGGACTATTTAGAAAAAATATATACTGAAGCAATCAGTCATCCGGATGTTGTTGCCCTATCCATCGGCACAAGACCGGATTGTTTAGGTTCTGAGGTTCTGGATCTCCTGAAACGACTGAATCATATTAAGCCGGTCTGGGTAGAATTAGGACTTCAAACCATCTATGAAGAAACGGCGCTTCATATCAATCGCGGATATCCCCTAAAAGCCTTCGATGATGCCGTAAGTGCACTGAATGACATTGATGTGGATGTCATTGTCCATTTAATCTTAGGATTACCTGGCGAAACCACGGAGATGATGCTTCAGAGTGTCCGATACGTTTCTGCCTTAAACATTTCCGGAATCAAATTGCAGCTTTTACATGTATTAAAAAATACTCCCTTGGAAAAGGAGTATCGTGAGCATCCATTTGAATTATTCACTATGGAACAGTATATTGATTTTCTTGCAGAATGCTTAAGTTACATTCCACCACGAATTGTGATCCACCGCCTAACCGGCGATGGTCCAAAACGTAGTTTAATCGCACCCCTTTGGAGTGCTGATAAAAAGCGGGTACTCAATTTTATGAACCGTCGTTTTGACGAATTGGATGTCCACCAAGGTTCTAATTGCCTCGATTGATTATTCACTTACCTGTTCGGCGTTTTCAATCGGTTCGGGTTCAGCAACTTCTTCTCCCGAACCGGTTGTATCCATTTCACCTAGAGTTTCTTCTTCTGTATCAAGTTCTTCACTGGTTTCTTCTTCCAGCCAATCTTCCGAAGTTGATTCTTCTTCCATAGATTCCAATTCTGTTTCTAATTCCATTCCGGCCTGAAAACTTTCATCAAATTCCATATCGTCATCGTCATTCACAACGCCATCCTTCTGTGCTTTCTTTAAAAGCTGAGGAATGGATTTCTTACAAAGCTTTTCCACCTTGCCGTCTTTCTTGTCAGCAATCTTGATACATAAGGCTGCTTTTCCGTAAGAAACATGATTCTTTTCAGAAACTTTTTTCACTTTTTTCGTTACAACACACTTCTGGTATAAGGTCTTACATTTTACCTTTTCATCTTTCTTAATACCGTCTGTTACTTTCTTGATTTCCTTTGACTTACCCTTAATTGCATCTTCATCATCTGCTGAAACGGAAACAAGCATTGCACTGTTTTTCTTTTTCAGGTACTTCTTATTAAGCTGAACCACTACCAGTCTCATTGCTTCTTCATAAGAAGCCTTTTC